>JASIBM010000019.1 GCA_030045175.1 Streptosporangiaceae bacterium
GCTAGCAGAAGCCTGGCTGAGCGCGGCGGGCCGGGTCAGCGCGGGACCTAGCGGGACCTAGTAGCGCACGACCGAGTACCGGGAGACCTTCCACAGGGCGTGCTCGCTGTGGATGTTACGCAGCGTCCCCGACCGTGCCCGCATGACCAGCGTGTGGGTGGTGGCGCCGCCCCGCCGGTACCTGACGCCCTCGAGCAACTCGCCGTCGGTGATCCCTGTCGCCGCGAAGAACGCGTCATCGGATGAGACCAGGTCATCGGTGGTAAGCACCCGGTCCAGGTCATGGCCGGCGTCGATCGCCCTGTCCCGTTCCGCCTCGTCGCGCGGCGCCAGCTTGCCGAGGATGACCCCGCCCAGGCACTTGATCGCGCACGCGGCGATGATCCCCTCGGGCGTACCGCCGATGCCGAGCAGCAGGTCGACGCCGGTGCCCTCGCGCGCGGCCGAGATGGCGCCCGCCACGTCGCCGTCAGTGATCAGCTTGATCCTGGCGCCCGCCGCCCGTACCTGCGAGATCAGCTCCTGGTGCCGTTCCCTGTCCAAGATCACCACGGTGACATCGTGCGGGGCGCAGTGCCTGGCCTTGGCGACCGCCGCGATGTTGGCCGCAGGCGGCGCATCGATGTCCACGACGTCGACGGCCTCCGGCCCGGCGACAAGCTTTGACATATAGAACACTGCCGACGGGTCGTACATCGAGCCGCGAGGGCTGACCGCCATCACCGCGATCGCGTTCGGCATGCCGTTCGCTGTCAGCCTGGTGCCATCGATCGGGTCCACGGCCACGTCGCATTCCGGGCCGGTGCCGTCGCCTACCTCCTCGCCGTTGAACAGCATGGGGGCGTGATCCTTCTCGCCCTCACCGATCACCACCACGCCCTGCATCGACACGGTCCTGATCAGCTGGCGCATGGCGCCGACGGCCGCGCCGTCGGCGCCGTTCTTGTCCCCCCTGCCGACCCAGCGTCCGGCGGCCAGGGCGCCGGCCTCGGTCACCCGCGCGAGCTCGAGCGCCAGGTTTCGGTCAGGAGCGGTCGGCTCGACCTCCTGAGAGATCGGTAGCTGCGGCTCTGCCGAGCCGGTAGCGGTCGGGTCCACGCTGAAAATCCTATAGACGGGCGTGGCCTGCGGTCAGAACGGCCTGGCGTCGTCAGTACCGTCGTCGGTGCCGTGGTCGGGCGTGGCGATCGCGGCGGCGAGCCTGGCGCGCGCGCCCTCGAGCCACTGCTCGCAGATCGTGGCCAGGCGCTCGCCGCGCTCCCACAACTCGAGCGACTGCTCGAGCGTCAGGCCCCCGGCCTCGAGCCGCTTGACCAGGTCGGCTAGCTGGTCGCGGGCTTCCTCGTAGCCTGGTCGCTTCGGCGGCGCGCCGCCAGACGGCTGGCCGGGGCGTACCGCGTCACCTTGGGCCATCATTGCCTCGTCAGGTTGGCGTAGATCGGGGAGAGCCGGTACTGCACGGGAGGCAGCGGGGAGTGGTGGAGCGCGTAGAGCACTACCATGCGAACCACCTTGGCATAAAGCTTCCCGCCGATCGGCTGCGGGTGGATGCCATCGCTCCACAGCAGGTTGGTGTGGTGCTCGATGGCGTCGTGCCAGTTGACAAGCAACACGTCACGGTACAGGTTGGCGGCGGCGGCGAGCGTGGAGTTGACCTCCTGCTCCCACGGGCGCGGGACGAAGGTGTTCACCAGGATCAGCCAGCGGGACGGGCCGATCGCGGCCCTGAGCTGGTTGATCTGATACGAGGAGATCGGGCCGTTGGTGCCGAGGCCCACGATCACGATGTGGCGCAGCCGATGCTCAGCCGCCAACTGCTGGACGATGACCACGCCGGCGATCATCGCGCGGCTGACCTGGGCGTTGATGTAAATGCCCGGCATCGCCTGGGCCAGGGCGGGCGCTGAGGCGAGCATGACCGAGTCGCCGATGGCCATGACCTCTCGCCCGGCGACGCGCGGCGGCCCGCCTGGCCTGTCCCGCTTGGTCGCTCGCAGCGGGTTACCCGACGGCCTGCGCCACCAGGGATACCCGATGTGCGCGCCGGATAGCTGCGACTGACTGGCCAGCCGCGCGCCCTGCGCGATCTGCTGCTGCAGCGTCGGCCCTGACGGCGGCACCACTATCCCGTAGCAGGCCGTGCCCGCGACGCCGAGCACGGCCAGCGCCACGACCAGGGGCGTGACGGCGGCTGGGGCGCGCCATACTGCCGTTGGCGCGCGGAGCACGAGTTGGTACCTGCGCTTGAGTTCGTGGCGGAACCCGTTCCGCAGTATGGGTTCCTCAAGCCATCGCCAGGACGCCGCGGCGATCCCGATCGGCAGGAGCGTTTCGATCGCACGGGCGGGTAGCGAGGTGGCGGCGCGGACCGCGACGCCGGTCGTGATCGCGATTACCGGCCAGTGCCATAGGTAGATGCCGTAGGACCGGACGCCAAGCCAGCGAAGCGGCCGCCAGGAAAGGGCTGCGGCGATCCGGCCTGGTGCCGTCGCCGCGAGGACGAGGGCGCCCGCCGCGAGGGCGGCCAGTACCAGCCCGAACGGGTAGACCGCCGGGTTGGAGCCGGAGAAATGCCACATCGACCAGCCGAGCACGGCGAGGCCGGCCAGGCCGGCGACGTCGAGCACCACGCGGACCCTGGCCTTCGCCGCGGCGACCTTGGCGAGCGGCCAGGTCAGTGCCAGCGCCGAGCCGATCATTAGTCCGCTCGCGTGGGTGTCCGTGCCGTAGTAGACCAGGCTGGGGTCCGACCCTGGCACGTAGATGGCCAGCATGAGCAGCGCGGACAGGAACGCCCCGAACCACGCCACGAGGGCGCGCAACACCGGACGGCGCAGCGCTATCAAGATCACGGTCAGGAGCAGCGGCCAGAGCAGGTAGAACTGCTCTTCGACCGCGAGTGACCACAGGTGCTGAAACGGCGGTGGCGGCCCGTAGAGATCGAAGTACGACTGCTTGGTGAAGGCCTGCCACCAGTTGCTCGTGTAGGTGACGGCGCCGAGCAGGGCGGGTCGCAGCGACGTTCGCTCGTCGGGCTCGAGGACTGCCACCGCCGCCGTCACCGTGACCAGCATCACGGCCAGGGCCGGCAGCAGCCGCCGGGCGCGGCGCTGCCAGAAGGTGCTAAGGCCGACCCGGCGATCCCGGCCGAACCTGGTCGCCAGGATGTCGGTGATCAGGTACCCGGAGAGCACGAAGAACATGTCCACGCCGAGGAAGCCGCCGCGGAGCCAGGGCAGGCTCTCGTGGAAGGCGAGCACGGCCAGGACGGCCAGGGCGCGAACGCCGTCTAGGCCGGGGGCGCGGAACGGGGCCTTGCCCTGGGCGCTGGTAGCCGAGGCGCCGGCCTTCGTCGCCAGAGCGGTGCCCGGCGTCAGGGCAGCGTCGGTGCCTGGCTCCTGGGCGGCCGTGCCGACGACCTCGCCATCAGGCGAGCCGGCGTAGAGGGGCTCGGCGTAGGTCGCGTCGGCCGGGTCGGTGTAAAGGGGCTCGCCGTTGGTCGCGTCGCCGGGGTCGGTGTAAACAGGCTTGGCGTTGGTTGCGTCGCCGGGGTCGGTGTAAACGGGCTTGGCGTTGGTCGCGTCGGCGGGGTCGGTGGAAACGGGCTTGGCGTTGGTCGCGTCGGCATGGCCGGGATCGGCCGGGCCGGCTGGCTCGGATGAGTGCCGTTCTTCGCCGGATGGCGGCAGGTCGGACGATCCTTCGTCCAATGGCCGATCCGACACGACAAACCCTCCCCTGGTCTGCGTCCGCCCCTCGATGGCGACGCTTGCCAGCTTAGTTTTCGTCAGCGTTTAACGCCTAGAAGTCCACGTAGAGCGCCATGTCAGGTACTCACGTGCGGTTCAGGCACGATCGCTAACGAGCCGCTCACCGAGACCGATACCTGGTCATCGGCGAACCGCACAATCAAAGACTCCCCAGCCGCGACTTCGGTTGCGGATCTGACGACCGTGGCGTCGCCATGCTGCACGATCGCGTAGCCCCGGCGCAAGGTCGCCGCTGGCGACAACGCGATCAGCCTGGCCCTGGTATGCGCCACGTCCGCGGCTGCCCGGTCGAGGCTAGCGGCGAGACACCGGCGGGCGCGCTCGGTGAGCGCTAGCACCTGTTCGTGTCGCCGGTCGATCTCGGCTACCGGGCTGGCGAGCGCTGGCCTTGACCTGATGGCCGCCAGCCAGGTGGATTCCCTGTCGATCCGCCCGGCTAGCTGACGTCGCGCCCGCGTTCTGAGCTGGGCGATGAGCGCTAGCTGCTCGCTAATGTCGGGAACAACTCGCCGAGCCGCGTCGGTGGGCGTGGACGCCCTGACGTCGGCAACCAGGTCAAGCAGGGGAACGTCTTGCTCGTGACCGATGGCGCTGACCACGGGGGTGCGGCAGGCCGCGACCGCGCGCACGAGGAACTCGTCGGAGAACGGCAGCAAGTCCTCGATGGATCCGCCGCCGCGAGCGATGATGATCACGTCGACTGACCGGTCGGCGTCCAGGGCCTGCAGCGCTGTCGTGATCTCCTCCACAGCGAACGGGCCCTGCACGGCGACTTGTTCGACCCTGAACTGGACCGAGGGCCAGCGGCGGGCCGCGTTCTGCAGGACGTCTCGCTCGGCCGCCGAGTCCCGTCCGCAGATCAGGCCGACTCGGTTGGGCAGGAACGGCGGGCGCCGCTTGCGCTCGGCCGCGAAGAGGCCTTCGGCAGCGAGCGAGCGGCGGAGGCGCTCCAGGCGGGCGAGCAACTCGCCGATGCCGACCGCGCGAAGTTCCACCGCGCTAAGCGAGAACGAGCCCTTGGCCACGTTGAAGTCCGGCTTGGCCCAGACGACGACCCGCGCTCCATCTGACGGGGCCGGTTCCGCCGCGTCGAACACCTGCCGGGGGCAGATCACCCGCACGGAAACGGCGGCGACGGGATCGCGCAGGGTCAGGTACACGGTCGCGCCGCGCCTGCTCAGCTCGGCGATCTGGCCCTCGACCCACACCCGGCCCAGCCGCCCGATCCACTCGCCCACCAGCCGCAACGCGGTCCGTACCGGCATCGGCGCCTCAGCGCTCGTCTCTAGCGGCATGACGTCATGATGTCCTGGGTGGGCGTCATCGGGATCCTCGGTGTAATGGTGTCACTGCTCACCGGCCCCGAGCTTGACGATCCTGCGCTCGAACATCGTCACGATTTCCTCGCGGTTGGCGTGCGACCTTTCGTAATCGACAAGCTGACTGAGCTGGCCGACGCCGAGGCCCCGCAGCCGCGCTCGGAGCGAGGGCAGTGAGAGGTCATCGTAACCGGGGATCGGTGGGGACGGTGCTGCGGCGGGTGGTGCTGGCGTGGGTGGTGCTGGCGTGGGTGGTGCTGGCGTGGGCGGTGCTGGCGTGGACGGTGCTGGCGTGGGCGGTGCTGGCGTGGACGGTGCTGGCGTGGACTGTGCTGGCGTGGACA
>JASIBM010000020.1 GCA_030045175.1 Streptosporangiaceae bacterium
TTGGACGGGCGGAGGTTGAACCACCAGTCCGGGGCGGTGATCGTGAGCCCGTCCAGGTCGTCGGCGGTCACGCCGGGCAGCGCGGTGAACGCCTGCCGCACCCGCGCCATCGCCAGGGCCTGGTCATGGACCTCGCTGTTGATCTCGCCGGACGAGTGGTACCGCGAGTACTCGGCCAGCAACTCAGACAGCGTGCCACGCTGGCTGCCCAGGGCGGCGAGCACGTGCAGCGCGGCCAGCATGCCCGAGTCGGCGAACCAGAAGTCCCTGAAGTAGAAGTGGCCGGAGTGCTCACCGCCGAAGATCGCGCCGCGCTCGGCCATCACCGCCTTGATGAAGGAGTGGCCGACCCTCGTCCTTACCGGGGTGCCGCCGTGCTCTGTCACGATCTCGGGCACCGCCTTGGACGTGATGAGGTTGTGGATGATCGTCGCGCCGGGCTCGCTGGCCAGTTCCCTGACCGCGATCAGCGCCGTCAGCACCGAAGGCGAGACGACCGCGCCGCGCTCGTCCACGACGAAGCACCGGTCGGCGTCGCCGTCGAAGGCGAGCCCGATGTCGGCCGACGTGTCCTTGACGGCTCGCTGGAGGTCCACCAGGTTCGCGGGGTCAATGGGGTTCGGCTCGTGGTTGGGGAAGGACCCGTCCAGCTCGAAATACAGCGGCACGACCTCGATCGGCAACCCCTCGAACACCTTCGGCACCGTGTACCCGGCCATGCCGTTGCCCGCGTCCACCGCGACCTTGAGGTGGCGGATGCCGGACAGGTCGACCAGCGTCTTCAGGTAGTCCGCGTAGCCGGTGAGCAGGTCCTTGCCCGCCGTCACGCCGGGCGTCGCGGCGGCGGGCACCGGGCCCGCGCTTACCATCTCGCGGACCTGAGCCAGGCCGGTGTCCTGGCCGACCGGCTTGGCGCCGGCCCGGCAGAGCTTGATGCCGTTGTACCGTGCCGGGTTGTGGCTGGCGGTGACCATCGCACCGGGGAGGCCGAGGCTGCCGCTGGCGTAGTACAGCATGTCCGTCGGGCCGAGCCCGCCGTCGATCACGTCGGCGCCGGCCGAGTTGACGCCGCGCCCGAACGCCGCCGCGAGCGGACCAGAGGACGTGCGCATGTCATGCACGGTCACCAGCGCCTGAGCACCCGTCATCGCGGCGAAGGCAGCGCCGACCGCCTCGGCGACGCCCTCGTCGAGCTCGTCGGGCACCACGCCTCGGATGTCGTATGCCTTGAAGATCTTCGCGTAGTCGGCCACTTCGGCTCGCCCTTTCCGCCTTTCCCGCGCCTGCCGACTAGTGCTGCCCGCCTGCGCCTGCCGGCCCGCCGGTGCCTGCAAGCCGCCGGCGAGCCCTGAGTTGCTCAGGGCGCCAGACTATCGGGCGGTGCCGACACGGCCAGCGCTGGCGTCAGCTTCGGGTCAGTGCCTGCCAAGCGGGCGGATGCCAGCTCGGGCGCTAGCTCGGGCGCCCGCGCTCTTGAGGGGCCGACCGCAGCACGCGCAGATGGCCGCGCCTGCCCACCTCGACGCCCTGGCCCACCGGCTCGGCCGGCGCCTGCGGCCTGGCCGCCTCCCGGACGGCGTTGGCCAGTGCCTCCAGATCGTCGGCGGCGGCTTCCTGGCTCGGCGCGAGCGGGAGCCTGACGATGTCCCAGCCCCTTGGCGCGGTCAGCCGATCGGCGTGCGCGCTGCACAGGTCGTAGCAGTGCGGCTCAACGTAGGCTGCCAGCGGCCCTAGCACTGCCGTTGAGTCGCGGTACACGTAAGTCAGCGTGCAGACCGCGTCTCGCGCGCAAGCCGGCCTTGAGCAGCGGCGAGAATTCGGGCCTCTCACCTCGCTCACAGCTCCGTTCGCAAGTCAGGCGCGAGCGCGTCGCGGAAGCCGACGGCGAGCTCGTCATCGCATTCAGGGCGGCTGCGCGCCCCGTTGATACCAGGGTCGCGTAGATCGCTCACAACGGCTGACCGTACCGGTACTGCGGCCGGTAACGCCATCACCCGGGGCACTCGCGGCGATCGTGTCTTGACCCATGGGAAAGCTCGCACCGTTGCGCCCCGTCATCCGGGGCGCAACGTGGTGCCCCTGCTGTCGTCGGAACAGCAGCAACGGCACCACGTTGTCGTCGGCAACAAGTCATCGGCGATGCTAGGGAGGCGGGTGGGGCGGGGCCGGGCAGCCATCAGCCGGCGCCTCAAGGCGCCCCGGAGGCGAGCGGAGCCACAGAGTACTACGCTGAATGATTGTGCGCCCGGCTGACAGCCGACCTCCCACGCCCGGCAAGATCCGGCGGCGAGACCGGCATGGCCGTGGCCTTCGCGGGCCGCTGGCGCCGGCCAGCTCACCGCTGTACCGCAGCCGAGCCGAGCGATTCGACGAGCTGGTGCTCCAGGCGGTCGCCCAGCTCGAGCCGCGCTGGGAGAACGAGTTGTCTGGCGTCGAGTTCGCCGTCGAAGAAGTGCCGGCCGATGACCGCCCCGCCGACGGCCTGGCCGTGGACGACCCCGACCCGGTTCCGCTGGCACGGCTAGAGCAACCCTGGCCAGGCACCCAGGATCCCGCGCGCCCCGCGAGGCCGGCCAGGATCGTGCTGTACCGTCGGCCGCTGCAGGCCAGGGCGGACGGCGAGGACGAGCTCAGCGAGCTTGTGCTGGATGTCGTGATCGAGGAATTCGCCAGGTTGCTCGGCATCGATCCCCAGGCGATCGACCCCGGCTACCCCGACAACTAGGGGCTCACTGCCCCGAGCCGAGTATGGCCAGCAGGGAATCGCGGACGTCAGGCAGCCGGACAAAGGTCGGTGACGAAATAACCGGCAAGATCGTCCGCACCGATTCGCCCGACGCGGACAGCGCCAGCCGGGCGGCATATACAGGCCCGGAGCCAGGCAGCGGCGTGACGATGATCGCGACGAGCGACGCCTTGGCGGCTCCCGAGCCGCGCGACTTCGACCCCGGTGGCGCCGATCCCTTCGGCAGCACGATCGGCACGTCGACCGACGAATTGGCCGGGATCTGCACCACCTGCCCCCCTGACCCCGAGGACACGGCCAGCGGAGCGTCCGGCGCCGCCACGGTGATCCTGACGCTAGCTGCTCGCCCGGGAGCGGACAGCATCAGCTCGGACTTGCCCAGCCTGCCCGCGGGGCTCGCGGCCATCACGCCCTGCTCGGCGATCGCCGCAGACCCCGTGATGAAGACACCCGGCGCCCCGGCCTGACCGCCGGAGATGACCATGGACGCGGCGACAGGGACGTTAGAGGTGATCTTGAGCGAACCGGGTACCGCCGACAGCGACGGCAGGGGGAACGCCGACGTCAGCTGGCTCTGCACGGGTATGGTCGCCCCTCCGGTCGGCACGTAGGTGCCGTGCTTGCCGATCACCGAGACGTGCACCTGCGCCGCCGTGCCGCCAGGCACGGTCAGGTACAGGGTCCGGGTACCTGGCGAGCTCGGCAACCCGGCAAGCACCTGTGACGTGGCCGGCGGCGCGGCAGCGGGCAGCCAGCCACCTGGCTCGGCCAGGCTGGTGGTCTCCCTGACGGCGGCGACGACGCGCCCCGTGCTCGTCGTCACGTGCAAGGCGACGGCCTTGGCAGGCCCCAGCAGCTTGTCCAAGGTCTGCACGACCATCCCGTGCGGCGGGATCGTGATGCCCGAGTCCGCCGGGCCGAGGAGCGGGCCGCTGTCGGTCTGGGCGCTCACCGATGCGTCGGCCGGAACGCCGTCGACGTTCAGCAAGAACAGCTCGATGTGCAGCTTCGGCGACATCGGACCGACAAACCAGAAATCCGCTCCCGGCGGCTCGCAGCGACCGGTCGGCTGACCGTCGGGGCCGAGTTGCTCGACATCGAGACCTTGCGCGTCGGAGCGGGTCGCCGTGATAATCAGCCCGCCCGTCGCCAGGCTGGTCGGCACCGCACCGCCTGCCATGGCGGGCAAGCTCGCTGGCTTTGCCGGCTTTGCTGACTTAACATGGCCGCTCCCCCAGCTCAAGACCGTCAGCTGACCGGGCTGGGCGCCATTGTTAACGGTCACGTATGGCCTGGAACTCGGCTGATTGGCCGCCGCCCACGACACCGAGCCAGGACCGGTCCGCGAGCTAGCCTCGGCGACATCTCCGCCGGTGCTGCCACCCGAACCTGGCGAGGGGCACCCGAGGATCGCCGAGGTGACCGTGAGCTCGCCCGGCGATGTGATCGCCGCCGCGGTGCCCGGCTCGACCGGCCGGCCGAGCCCGGCAAGCAGGTAGGCGCCGCCAAGTCCGATCAGCATGAGCACGGCCAGCGCTAGCCGGTTGGCCGACGAGCCCGTTCCTGACCTCCTGAGGTTGCGCCTGGTCACCAGGAATCTCCCTCGTACTCGGGCTCTGGCTCGAGCCACGGCTGCCCGAGATCACGGTCGTAATCGGCCGTGCCGCTGCGCACGCGCTCCCAGTCCATGGACGAGTCATCGGACCGCTGCTTGTCATAGCCCTGCGTGCGATAGCGGCCGGGCTCCTCATGGCGCGCGTCCGTATTGCCCGCGTCCGGGCGCCACACGTTCCTGCGCCGCCCACGCGGGCTACCCTGCGCACTTGGCCGCGGTGGCGGCGGATCGAACCCTGGATCCCCAGCGTCCGCCCAATCCGGATGGGCCGAGGTCATCCGGCCCGCGCCAGGCTCACGCCAATCTGGCTCGCCTATCTCACGCCCGCTCCGCGGGTCAGGCCCTGGTCGCTGCGCACCGAACTCGCCAAGCCGGTGCTCGCCGGACTGGCGCTCCGCCGGCTGGCGTTGCGCGGACCGGTACTCGCCAGACCGGTACTCCCCGGACCGGTACTCCCCAGACCGGTGCTCCCCCGAGCGGTACTCCCCGGACCTATCCTCGCCCGGCCGGTAGTCCGCGGAGCGGTACTCCCCGGAGCGGTGCCCTCCCGAGCGGTACTCCCCGGACCTATCCTCGCCCGACCGGTAGTCCACGGGCCTGGGGTCGTTATAGCGAACGGTGTCCGAGCGACCGCTGCGCCGGTCGTCAGGCTCGTAGTCATCGGCTCCGCCACCGCGAGGCAGGCCAAGCCGCTCGTACGGTCGGACGCCCTCATCCGCGCCGCGAGGCGAGACCGTATCGCGGCCCTGCGACCGGCTGCCCCGGCCACCCCCAAGGCGCCAGCCGGCCCGCTCGAAGGCCGAGCGCCGCTGCTCGGGGGCCGCGTCAGGGGCACGGCGTTCCAGCCCGCCACGCAGCCCTGACCAGCCGCCACCAGAGCCGCCAGCCCGGTCCTGCCCGACCCGGTCCAGCTCGGCACCGTCACGGGCGCTCGCGCGATCGCCGCGCGCATCGGGCTCGTCGTAGTAGTCGTCGTCGCCATTCCCCCTGCGGTACCCAGCGGTCCCGGGCTCGGGACGGTCGTACCCGGCCTGGTCGCCACCGCGGTCTGCCGGCTCCGACCAGGTATTCGGTGGCACGCTGCCAGAAGGAGACCGGCCCGATAGCGACCGGCCGGGCGGCGCGGCGCGGCGACCGGCCGCAGGCTCGTCGTCGCCGGCCGGGTAGGACCACTCAGGGAGCTGCGTTGCGGATGAACTGGCAGCCGTGCCAATGCTCAGGTCGTCGTCGTGGTCCGCATATGGCCATGCCCTCGCCTGCGGCGGCCCGCCAGG
>JASIBM010000137.1 GCA_030045175.1 Streptosporangiaceae bacterium
GACGCGCACGCTGGCAACCTCGTGACCGACGGCACCCATGGCTGGCTGTGGATCGACCTCGAGGAGACCAGTCGCGGCCCCGCCGAATGGGACCTTGCGGTGCTGGCGCGGCACAGCGGAGACCATGCGGCGGACGCGTTGCGCGGCTACGCCGGCGAGGCCGGCATTGCCGTTCCTGATGCCGACGCGCTGGCGCCGTTCGACCGCGCCCGCCTGCTGGAGGGGGCGGTCTGGACGCTGTGCATGGCCCAGTTGTACCCGGCGCGGTACGCCGAGCCGGCGCGCACCCTACTCGCCGCGGTCCTGTCCGGCTGAGCAGACCCTGGGCGCATCAGCGCTGGCCTGCTGGTCCTCGCGGCCGAGGCCACCGCTGCGCTCCTGCTGGCGCGCGGCGCACTCACCCGCCGTGATGAAGGATCGTTTTGTGGACGCGAACCGCGTGCGGATGGCCTATCATCACGTAAATGGCCATCGCCTGGCGCAAATTCGCCGTTCCTCGCGTGATTTGCATCTCCTGTACATCGCAGTTGCCTACGCCTTCGAGGGCGCGGGCCTCCTCCAAGGGCGATGAGATCTGACGGGCTATGTCCAGAGCTTGCAGGTAGTGCGCGCGGGCCTGGCCAGGATCCGAAACCAGCAACTGATCCCCAAGGTTGTTCAGCACCTCCGCTTGGCCCAGCCGGTGACCTAGCATGCGGTACATGTCCAGAGCCTTGGCCAGCGTATTCGTGGCCAGCAGATAGGCTGGCGTCAGCTGTTGGGCGACACCCAGGAAGCTAAGCGCATGCGCCTGGCCGAGTTGATCATCGAGGCGACGGTACAGATCGAGCGCCAGCTCGTAGCTGGTGATGACCTCAGCGTATTCGCCGGTTTCCTGGAGAGCCCTGCCAAGGTAGCGGAGGGAATCCGCCTCGCCAGCTTGGTCGTCGAGGCTGCGGTACAGGCCGAGCGCCCTCCTATGGCTGGCGATCGCAGATTGATGATCGCCAACCAGGCCTTGTACATAACCCAGCTCGTTGAGC
Source organism: Streptosporangiaceae bacterium (assembly GCA_030045175.1). GTDB lineage: Bacteria > Actinomycetota > Actinomycetes > Streptosporangiales > Streptosporangiaceae > Chersky-822. Next base: position 1,023 of record JASIBM010000137.1, read on the forward strand.
GCATCGGCCTGGCCAAGTTGATCATTCGCGCCCTGGTACAGCCTCATGGCCTCTGTCAAGGTGATTGCGGCTGTGGAGTACTCGACGGTAAGTCGTTGCACCACTCCCAGGCACAGCAAGACGGTTGCCTGGCCCCGCAGGTCAGCGCGATCCTGGTAGAGGTCCAGAGCCTGCGTCAAGGTTTGGGTGGCTGAAGAGTAGTCCCCGGTCAGCCGTTCCACCATCCCGAGGCAGGTGAGCGCATGGGCCTGACTGTCTCGATCGCCGACGGCCCGCGCGCTTGCGAGCGCGGCCCGGTGAAGCGTCCGGGCCTGCCCCCAATACCCCCTTGTTCGCAAGAATCCACTGATCACGGTGGGAATCTCGATGCAGGGACCGTGCCACCCGCGCTGCCTGGCATAGTCAACTGTCGCCTGAAGGTTTACGCGCTCGGCTTCGAGCCAGCCAGCGGCCTGGTCACGTGTGAGCAACTCCCGAGCATGAGCTGGCAGCTTGGCGTGCGCAGTCACCGTTCTGCCACGATCGAACTGACGTCCATATTGTCCAGCGGTAATCACATAGAAGTCCACGAGGCGGCCAATGGCTGCATCACAGTCATTTGAGTCATCGGTAGCGGCCAGTGCACGGGCGTACTCGCGGATCAGGTCATGCATGCGGTACGTATACCTGGCGGGCTCGCTGATCAAGTGCTGGTCGTACAGCTCATCTAGAATCTGAGTAGCCTGGGCCCGGTCGATGCCGTCGAGAGCGGCGGACGCGCCTGGCGAAATCTCAGTACCCGGATGCAAGCCAAGCCGGCGGAACATCCGCTGCTGCTCGTCGGTCAGATCCTGGTACGACAAGTCGAAGGCCGCAGCGACCGAGAGGTTCTCCGCATGCATTAGGGCCAGCCGATTCCGGGCTGCAGCGAGCTCACCGGCCAGTGCCTCTGCTGTCCAGTTCGGGTGATGATGCAACTGGCGTGCCAGCATCCCTACCGCGAGTGGCAGGTATCCGCTTAGGTCAACGATCTTGCGAACCGCTGTGGTTATCGCGGTAATATCGGGGCGCGCCGCTAGCCTTTCGAACAGGGTCGCTGCTTCGCCGTCCGACAGTATGTCCAGGCTGATGGTGGTAGTAGCGTCGAGTGCCGTTAGACGGCGGCGGCTCGTGATGAGGATGAGGCTGCCTGGATTGCCTGGCAGCAGCGGACGGACTTGCTCGTGCCCTGCGGCGTCATCAAGGAGGATCAGGACTCGCTTGCCTGACATGTGAGTGCGCCAAAGGCTTTCACGGGTTTGTAGCCCGGACGGTAGCTGCTCACCGGGTACGCCGGCGGCGAGCAAGAGGCTGGCGAGGGCATCCGCCGGGTCAACCGGCGCCTGACCTGCCCTATGCGCATGTAGCGGCAAGAAGATCTGCCCATCTGGGAAATGCCGGGAGAGGATATGGGCAGCGTGAACAGCGAACGTTGTCTTGCCCACGCCTGCCATCCCGTCGATGGCATGGATTCCCGCGACGCCGCCAGGTCCCATGGCCCGATCGACCGCGTCCAGCAGCAGTGAGAGCTCGGATTCCCGGCCACTGAAACTGGCGACGTCGCGCGGCAGCGTTCGCTGGGCTACGGCTACCGCGCTAGTGCTCGCCGGTCGCATGCCCGGAGTGACGGGTCTCGTTAGACGTCCCCGGGCTGCGGCCTCGAACCCGGCGCGTGCAGCTCCGGCCAAGCCGAGCGCATCGGCAAGCAGCCGGGCGGTGTCCTTCCTGGCTGTGCGGTTGATCCCGCGTTCCAGGTCGCTGATTGACCGTGGGCTCAGATGTGCCGCATCAGCCAACTCCTCCTGGGTAAGCCCTGCGTCCAGACGCAACTGCCTCAACAGCACGGCGAATTCCCTGACAGGCCACTCCGCCATCGCCTCCACGCCTCTCGCGGCGGGCTCGGAGCCTGGAGGCAGGACATATACCTGCTCGCCGCGCACGAGCCCAGCGACACTTTCTAAACGAATCGTGACGCGGTCTCCGATCGGACGCAACGGGCGATTCCAGCATCAGCTGGTCCGGAACCTAGCAACGGTCCGAAAACCACGACCCGTTGACAACCGCGCAAACCTGTGGTCTTCCTGTGATCGGACATGTGTGGTGCGGGGATGGTCAGAATTGACAGCATGATCGTCGTGATTATGACGATCACGCTGCGGGAGCGACCTATATGCTCGTATAACGGATGTTCCGGCAACAGGCAGACAGGGATGCCAGCTCGTTGGTTCACGCGCCATTCACAAGGATGGGTGCGAGCGCGGGGGATCTGGGGACTACACTTTCGTCCCACGAACCACGGCGACTAGACCGATCCGGGTGCCTCAAACCCGAGGATCACGCGCAGTCGTGGGCAGTCAGAGCAGCGGTGTCCGCTATCAACAGCGCCGGAGGCGCGAGTGCCGGAGAAGAGTATCGTCGTGGTTGGCCTCGGACTAGCCGGCCGGGACCACGTGCGAGCCCTCGAGCAGACCCCAGGTGTCGCAGTCGTCGCCGCAGTTGACACTGAGCCGTCGCGCACCCTGACTTTCCGCGGACGCCAGGTGCCCATGTACCACGCTGTTCTTGACGCGAAATCAAATCATGACCCCGACGTCGTCGTCATCGCCAGCCCTACTCCGACGCACGCCGGCGTCTTTGACGAGGTAGTGGAACACTTTCCTGCTGCCACCGTTCTTGTGGAAAAACCGGCGGCGTCCGAACTGAACGACGCACTCAAGCTGATCGGCAGCAAGCAGCCGGTGTCCGTAGCATTCCACATGGCATTCTCGCCCGAGGTATCCTGGGCGATCGGCATTGCCCGTGAGAAGGCAACTGAACTCGGTCCTCCAGTTGCGATCGAATCTGTGTCCGCAGATCCTTACCAGGCCGATCTCGCCTCCGCAAGCGCGCGGCTCTGCTCTAGCTGGATCGACACCGGGATCAATGCGCTCAGTGTTATCGCTCGGTTCGTCACGCCCATCGAACGTACATTTCTTCACGGTATTGGCGAACCCTTCCGATCGATCTTTGAGGGAGGATTCTCATGCGAGACGCAAGGGCAGCATCTAAGCGCCAGGATACTAACTAGCTGGTATGCTACCGATCGATCCAGAACTACGCGCATCAGGTATGCTTCCGGTACAATACTGGAAATGGATCACAATGCCGTCTACGGTACCCTTGTGCAAGATAATAAAACAATATGTTACTTCGGCACCGATGGCAGCGTGTCGCGCCGAGAGAGTCACTACAGGGCTCTCTACGAGTCATGGCTCACCAATCAGGATCCGGTCTTCTCCACGGACACGAGCCGTCACCTGCACGAGTTGATTCTGTCACCGCCATGATTTAACATCCCGGCTTCGTATCGTCGTTTGCGGCCACCCGTCGGCGCGGCACAGTCCCCGCCGGCCACGTCGGCCACGCCCAGTTCATCACCATCACCCCTTTCATCCCGCATCGTCCCGCGCCGCCGCGCCGCCACCCACCTGGTCAATGTGCCATCCACCCGGCCGGACCGGACCAATCCGCCATTCATCCGGCCAGAACGATCAAGGCCTGTGACATGGGATAACCACGTGACCCATGGGACGAAATCTCGTCCGGCCAGGACCGCGCCAGGCGGCAGCCGCAGAGACGGCGCCCGGAATGCACGCTTTGCCCTGCCGGCGGGGCGCCCAGAACCCCGGCCAGGGCGCCCAGAACCCCGGCACACGGGCCCGTACTGGCGCCAGGGGCCTGCCGCCGGATAACTCGCAGGCTGATCTTGCCGACGGGAGCTTGTCCCGCACGTCACGGAGGTGCCGCCCGCGCCGGCCCCGCTCACCGCGAGCCAGCCATCCGGCTGTCCACATCGAGGTTCGTCATCGACATCGCGCTGATGAGCTGATGATCTGCCTGGGTGCCACGGTCTCTGGGGTGACCCTTCCAGCTTCCTCAAGCCGCAGCGTGATCGTCTCGAACTGCCGTGCCGGGAGGATCCGCCGGCGGTCCGCGGCTGGCCGTACCCCCTTGGCCTGGCTGTAGTACCCGCAGTGGTGATGAGCACCATTCGCGGGCAGTTCGATGGC
>JASIBM010000021.1 GCA_030045175.1 Streptosporangiaceae bacterium
TTGCAGCTCGCCCACCGGACCTGCGCGCCGAGCGCGACCAGCGTCTCGATCAGCACGGCGGTCTGGACGGTCATGTGCAGCGAGCCCGTGATCCGCGCGCCCGCCAGCGGCCTGGCGTCGCCGTACTCCGCGCGGAGCGCCATCAGCCCGGGCATCTCGTGCTCGGCTAGCCTGATCTCCTTCCGGCCGAACTCGGCCAGGTGCAGGTCGGCGACCTTGAACGGCGGGTATTCCGCTGGCATCTGCGTCTCCTTGATATCGGGCGTCCTGGCGCGCGGAGGTCGTTCTCGCGCCGACACACCGACGGTACGGGACCGGGGCCACCTGGCGCACGCTCGAAGGGCTGTATTTAACAAGAATTTGTTAAGATCACTGCCATGCGCATCACCGAAACCGCCCAGCGCCTCGGCATCTCACCGCGGATGCTCCGCTATCGCGAGTCGCTCGGCCTGCTTCCCGCCGTGCGCGGCGGCGTGGCAGCCCACCGCGGGCCGACCGCCGCGCCGGGCGCGCCCGGGCACCGCCAGTTCAGCGCGACCGACCTGGAAGCCTTGTCGCTTGGCCTGGCGATCGAGCAGCGCTACGACATCAGCCCCGCCGAGCTCGCGTTCGGCCTGCGCGTGCTCGCCGACCCCGCGGCACGCGCCCAGGTCGCCGAGCTAGGCAGGCGCATCGGCCGGATCCGCCCGCTCCCCGCCATGGCCCTGGACTTCGAGAAGGAACGCGCCCAGCGCCTGCTCGGCCCAGGCAAAGCCTGATGCTCGCCTCGCGGCACCGCAACATTCAGCTGACCGCGCCAACACGGGCGCCTCGCCACGGAGCGCGCCGCCCTCGTCATTGAGCGTCGGCCTGCTCGGGCTGGCCATGCTCGCCGGGCTCGCCGCCCGGGGCGAGCGGCGTGGGCTCGCGGTCCCCGGCCTGGCCCGCCTGCGCGGCGCGGACGGCCGGGTCGGTGACATCCAGCCTGGACGGCTGGTATAGATCAGGCTCAAGGAAGATCACGTTGGCGATCGGCACCGACGCCCTGATCCTGCGTTCGGCAGAATCTATGGCAGCGGCGATCGCGGCCGCCGTGTCCGTATGCCTGACCGCCACCTTCGCGGCGACGAGCAGCGACTCCGGGCCGACATGCAGCGTCCTGAGGTGGATGACCCGTTCGATCTGCGCGTCCTGCCTGATCGCAGCGACGATCGCGCGCTGCACCTCGGGGCTGGCCGACTCCCCGATCAGCAGGCTCTTCATCTCGATCGCGAGGACAATGGCCACGAAACCGAGCAAGGCGCCGATCGCGACCGAGCCGGCGCCATCCCACCTGGCGTTGCCAGTGACCACGGTCAAGATCACTCCGCACAACGCAAAGCCCAGGCCGATCAGGGCCGCGGAATCCTCGAGTAGCACGACGGGAAGCTCCGGGGCCTTGGCGCGGGCGATGAACGCGCGCCAGCTTGCCCGGCCTCGTGAGCGGTTGGACTCGCTGATCGCCGTGCGGAAGGAGAACCCCTCGAGCCCCATGGCGATGCCGAGCACCACGAACGCCACCACTGGCGAGACGATGGCCTGCGGATGGGCGATCCGGCTGATGCCCTCGATGATCGAGAACACGGCCCCGACGACGAACAGCACCACGGCCACGATGAACGCGTACAGGTAGCGTTCGGCTCCGTAGCCGAACTGGTGCTCCTGCGTCTCCGCGCGCCGTGCCCGGTTCCTGCCGATCAGCAGCAGTAGCTGGTTGCCCGAGTCGGCCAGGGAGTGCACGGACTCGGCGAGCAGCGAAGCCGAGCCGGTGATCAAGAATGCGACGAGCTTGGTCGCGGCGATCCCGAGGTTCGCGCCGAGCGCCGCGATAACCGCCCGCGGGCTGTCGCCGTGCCCGCCCTGCCCGCCGCGCCCGCCGTGCCCGTCAGCCAACGGCTACTTCGCCGCCGGGTCGCGGGCCTCGCTGATCAGCAGCACGGGGATGTCGTCACGCACGGGATAGGCGAGCCCGCACTCCGCGCTCGTGCAGACGAGCTCGCTCGCCTCGTCGTCGACGCGCAGCGGCGAGTGGCACTTCGGGCAGGCAAGGATCTCAAGCAGCCAGTCATCGATCTTCACGGGATCTCCAGGGGTGGTCGGGCGCCGGCGTTCCGGCTAGGCGTCGCTGCGGACGATCTGTAGCACCTCGTCGGTCACCTTGGCCAGGCTGGCCTCATCATCGGCCTCGACGTTGAGCCTGAGCAAGGGCTCGGTGTTGGACGGGCGGAGGTTGAACCACCAGTCCGGGGCGGTGATCGTGAGCCCGTCCAGGTCGTCGGCGGTCACGCCGGGCAGCGCGGTGAACGCCTGCCGCACCCGCGCCATCGCCAGGGCCTGGTCATGGACCTCGCTGTTGATCTCGCCCGACGAGTGGTACCGCGAGTACTCGGCCAGCAGTTCAGACAGCGTGCCACGCTGGCTGCCCAGGGCGGCGAGCACGTGCAGCGCGGCCAGCATGCCCGAGTCGGCGAACCAGAAGTCCCTGAAGTAGAAGTGGCCGGAGTGCTCGCCGCCGAAGATCGCGCCGCGCTCGGCCATCACCGCCTTGATGAAGGAGTGGCCGACCCTCGTCCTGACCGGGGTACCGCCGTGCTCGGTCACGATCTCGGGCACGGCCTTGGAGGTGATGAGGTTGTGGATGATCGTCGCGCCGGGCTCGCTGGCCA
>JASIBM010000138.1 GCA_030045175.1 Streptosporangiaceae bacterium
TCCTGATTGTCGTATCGCTCGGCTTCTTCATGACGCTGCTCGACCTGACCATCGTGAACATCGCCATTCCCGACATGCTCACCAAGCTGCACGCCTCGCTTGACTCGATCTTGTGGGTGATCAACGGGTACGCGCTCGTCCTCGCCGCGCTGCTGATCACGGCGGGGCGGCTTGGCGACCTGCGGGGCCAGCGGAACCTGTTCATACTCGGGGTGACGGTCTTCACCGCGGCCTCGGCGGCGTGCGGCTTGTCGCCCACCGTCGGCTGGCTGGTCACGTTCCGCGTGGTGCAGGGGGTCGGCGCCGCGTTGCTGATGCCGCAGACGCTGGCGCTGCTGACCATGGTGTTCCCGCCCGAGCGGCGCGGCGCGGCGTTCGGTATCTGGGGCGCGGTGGCCGGCGTGGCGACCATCGCAGGCCCTACGCTAGGCGGCCTGCTCGTCACCGCGTTCGGCTGGCCCTACATCTTCTTCATCAACGTGCCGATCGGCGTCATCGTGGTCGCGCTGAGCATCGCGCTGATCCCGGACCTGCGGACGGGGACCGAGCACAAGCTGGACATCCCCGGCGTCGTGCTCGCCAGCCTCGCGCTGCTCGCGGTCTGCTACGGCCTGGTGGAAGGCCAGCGGTACGACTGGGGCACGATCACCTCGTTCATCTCCATCCCCCTCGTGATGGGAGTCGGGGTGGCGCTGTTCGCGGTATTCCTGCTTGTGCAGGCGCGCACTCAGGACCGCGAGCCACTGGTGCCGTTCGAGTTGTTCCGTGACACGAATTTCTCGCTGATGAACTGGGTCTCCTGCGCGGTCGCGATCGGCATGATGGGCATCTTCTTGCCTTTCACGATCTACCTGCAGTCCGCGCTCGGGTACTCGGCGCTCAAGGCCGGCCTGACGATGGCTCCGCCGTCTGTGGTCGCCATGTTCCTCGCGCCGGTGGCCGGCCGGATGACCGACAAGATCGGCGGTAAGTACATCTTGCTGACCGGGCTGGCCTGCTTCGCCTTGGGCATGGGCCTGACCGCGGCGATCGCGTCGACCACCTCGTCGTGGCCGGACTTCCTGCCCAGCCTGGCCGTGGCCGGAATCGGCATTGGCTGCACGTTCGCGCCGATGACGACCACGGCGATGCGCAGCGTGCAGCCGCGGCTGGCGGGCGCGGCGTCCGGCATGCTCAACACGGTCAGGCAGGTTGGCTCCGTGATCGGCACCGCCTCGGTTGGCGCGCTGCTGCAGAACAGGCTGGCCGTCACGCTGCCCGCCGCGGCGAGGGCGAACGACGGCCCGTTGCCCGCGTCGCACCGGGCCCAGTTCGTCAGCGGGTTCGCGAAGGCGGCGCAGAACGGGACGTTCGGCGCCGGCCAGCAAACCGTCACCGCGGCGCCGGGCACGTCACGGTCCGTGCTTGCCTCGCTCATCCATCTCTCCCACGAGGTCTTCGCCATCGGGTTCGTGAAGGCGATGCACGAGACGTTCGTGCTGCCGATCACGGTGCTGGCGATCGCGGCCCTGACCTGCCTGGCGATCAAGCGCACCCCGGCCTCGGGCGATCACCCGGCCGCTCAGGCCGCTCGCCAGCCGGAGGCCTCGCAGGCGCCGACGTGACGAAGCCCGGCACAGGTGACCTGCCCGGAGCCGCCCGCGCACCGAGGCACGCGCGCGGGCGAGCCGACGCCTACCGGCCGGGGACGGGCAGCCCGTACCAGCCGCGCCGGGCCGATGCCCGCCACCCGGTCATCGCCGTGGACGCCATGGGTGGCGACCACGCGCCTGAGGCGATCGTCGCCGGCGCGGTCGCCGCGCTGCGATCGTGGGGCACCAGGGTCGTGCTGATTGGCCGGCCCGGCCAGGTCCGCCCGTTGCTCGCGGCGCACGGCGCGCTCGGCGAGATCAGGCTGGTGACCGCTGAGGATTCGGTCGCCATGGAGGACGGCGCGCTCGCGAGCTGGCGCAGGCCGCGGTCGAGCATCGCGGTGGCGTGCCAGCTCGTGCACCTTGGCCAGGCCACGGCCGCCGTGTCCGCGGGCTCGACCGCGGCCATCGTCTCGACCGCCAGGCTCCGGCTGCGCAACCTTGCTGGCGTGCCGCGGCCCGCGCTTGCCGTCGCGCTGCCGACCCAGCCGACGCCGACGTTGCTGATCGACGCCGGGGCGATCGCCGATCCGAAGCCCGAGATGCTCGCGCAGTTCGCCCAGCTCGGCGCGGCCTACGCCGAGGTCGGGTTCGGAATCGCCAAGCCCAGGGTCGGGCTGCTCACCATCGGCGCCGAGCCAGGCAAGGGCAACAAGCTGGCCAGGCGGGCGCACGAGCTGCTCAGCGCCGAGCCGTCGCACGGCGCGGCCCCGGTCGACTTCGTCGGCAACGTGGAGGGAGGGGACCTGCTCGCAGGGAAGGTGGACGTGATCGTCGCCGAGGGCTTCGCGGGGAACATCGCGCTGAAGACGCTTGAGGGCACGGCCGCCTACACCATGAGCCAGTTCAGGTCCGCTCTGGGTGGCTCGCGCAGGGCACGCCTCGGCACGCTGTTCCAGCGCCGCGAGCTGCGCGAGCTTCAGGGTCGGCTCGATCCTGAGACCTACGGCGGCGCCGTGCTGCTCGGGCTTGAGGGGACGGTCGTGATCGCACACGGCGCGGTGACCGAGAAGGGGGCGGCGGCCGCCTGCCGCCTCGCCGAGAACCTGGCCAGCGGCCAGATCGCCGAGCGGATCTGCGAGCGGCTCGGCCCGCACCGGGCCGGGTTCCTGCGCCGCACCTAAGCTCTGCTCAGGGCGTCCTGCAGTCCTGTCCCGCAGGCCTGCAGGCATCTTTAGGGCGCCGCCGCCTCGCCAGCGAATCGCGTTGCGGCTGTCGATAGGCTGGTAACATGCCCGATCCGCAGGCCGCTCTCGCCGAGCAGGTGCGCGCCGCCCTCACCGCTGAGTTCGGTCCGGCCTGCGCCGACGCCGACCCGGCGATCAGGCCGTCGGCGTTTGCCGACTTCCAGGCGAACGTGGCGCTGGCGCTGGCCAAGCGGCTCGGCCTGCCCCCGCGCGAGGTCGCCGGGCGGATCGCTAGTCACCTCGGCGATTCACCGATGATCGGCCTGGCCGAGGTGAGCGGCCCTGGCTTTATCAACATCACGCTCAGCGGCGAGTGGATCGGCGCCGCGGCGACCAGCCAGCTGGCAGACCCGCGGCTAGGCGTCGGCAGGGCCGCGCGGCCGCAGCGGATCGTCGTCGACTACTCCGGACCGAACGTGGCCAAGGAGCTGCACGCCGGGCATCTGCGGGCGACTGGCGTCGGCGACGCGGTGGTGCGAGTGCTCGAGCACCTAGGCCACACGGTGATCCGGGCCGCGCATCTGGGCGACTGGGGCACCCAGTTCGGCATGCTCATCGAGCACGCCGTAGACGTGGGCGAGCAGGCCACGTACGACCAGCTCGCAGCCGGTGAGTTCACCGACTTCTACCAGGCGGCCAGGGCGAAGTTCGACTCCGACCCGTCGTTCACCGACCGGTCGCGCGAGCGGGTCGTCGAGCTGCAAAGCGGTGACGAGCAAGCCCTGCGGCTCTGGCACCTGCTCGTCGCCGACTCGATGGAGTACCTGCGGCGGATCTACAAGCGACTGCACATCACGCTCACCGACGCGGACATGGACCCGGAGAGCTTCTACAACCCGATGCTGGCCGGCGTGTGCGCCGAGCTCGAGGCCGATGGCATCGCGGTGATCAGCGACGGTGCGCTCTGCGCGTTCCCGCCGGGGTTCACCGGCCGCGGCGGCCAGCCGGTGCCTGTCATGCTGCGCAAGAGCGACGGCGGCTATGGTTACGCGACCACTGATGTGGCCGCGATCAGGTACCGGCTGCTTGACCTCGGTGCCGACAGGATCATCTACGTGGTCGGCTCTGAGCAGCATCAGCACCTGGCGATGGTCTTCGCTGTCGCCCGCCAGGCCGGCTGGCTGACCGGCGCGGTGAGCGTGGAGCACGCCGTCATCGGCCTGATGACCGGCCCTGGCGGGCAGCGGCTGCGGACTCGCTCTGGCGAGCAGTTCAAGCTCGTAGAACTCATCGACGAAGCGGTCGAGCGGGCCGAGGAAGTGATCAAGGATAGGTACGACGACCCCGACCTGCGCGCGTCGATCGCCGAGGACGTCGGCGTCGGCGCACTGAAGTACGGCGACCTGTCGGTCGCCCGAAGTTCCAGCTACGTGCTCGACTTCGACCGGCTGCTCGCGCTGACCGGCAATACGGGTCCCTACCTGCAGTACGCGACCGCCAGGATCAGGTCGATCTTCCTCAAGGCCGGCCTGACTCCCGGCGACGCGCCCGGGCCGATCACGCTTGGCGAGCCGGCCGAGCGGACGCTCGCGCGCACGCTGCTCGGGTTCGGCCCGGCGGTTACCGAGACCGGTCAGGCGGCCGAGCCGCACCGGCTGGCCACGTTCCTCTTCGACGCGGCGAGTGACTTCACGACGTTCTACGAGCAGTGCCCGGTGCTGAAGGCCGATGACCCTGACACCAGGTCGTCCCGGCTTGCGCTCTCCGCGCTCACGCTCGCTGTGCTGACGACGGGCCTGGACCTGCTCGGCATCCCGGTGCCCGACCGGATGTAGCTGGCCTTTCTTTCTCAGCGATTTCCCAGGCCGTACCCGCGCGCGTCCCAGCGCGTCGTGCCACGATGGGCGGCATGGACAGCTTTGACTCCGCACCGGCCGGGCCGCGCCGGCGCACCGGTCGCGGGACCCGCGTGGCCGCCGGCCTTGCCCTCGCGGCGCTGCTCGTGGCCGGCGGCGCGATTCTCGGGGCCAAGCTGGCGGGCGGCGGCTCCAGCCGGCCAGTCCGAACCGAGCTGGCCAGCGACTCGGCCCCGAGCACGCGGTCCGCATGGATCACCATGCTCGGCGGCACGCCCGCTTCGGTGGCTTCCCTCGGCTCGACCTCGTTCTCTGGCGGCCCGGCCGGCCACCCCCGCTGGACGCACGCCATCGCGCGAATTCGCCAGTGCGTGGCCACCGCCAGGCGGCTGCGTGCGAACGGCCACCTCCTCGCGGCGCGCGCCACGCTGCGCGCGTGCCTGCGCGGCTACCTCAGGCTGCGGCTCGCCCTGCTCGGCGCGATACACGGCCAGCTCACGTTCTCTGGAGCCAAGGGCACCCATACGGTGGCCTTCGAGCGCGGCGTGATCAAGACGGTATCGACCGGCTCGATCGTCGTGACGGCGCCCGACGGCACCACCTGGACCTGGGACCTGGTCACCAACACGGCCATCGTCCAGGCGGGCCACCGGGTGAGCGCGACCGCCCTGGCGACAGGCCAGCACGTGCTCGTCATCGGGCCCGTGACCGGCGGCGCGGACGATGCCAGGCTGGTCGTCATCCACAACTGATGAAGAGGTCGGCCGCTCCCGCTCGCGGCTTAAGGCGCGCGTCATGACATCGATCCCGTACGCTCCTGTTCACGGGGATAGCTCCCGTTCCCAGCCGAAGGACAGTGAGCCCGCAGCAGTCATGGCCGAGGCAGAGCGCATCCCGCGCGTGCTCGTCGTCGACGACGAGCTCAACATCCGCGAACTCGTGCAGGTCGCGCTGAAGTTTCACGGTTGCGCGGTCACCGCGGCTGCCAACGGCAGCGAAGCGCTGCACCAGGCCGACATCGCCAAGCCCGACCTGATCGTCCTTGACGTCATGCTGCCCGACATCGATGGATTCGAGGTCTGCCGAAGGCTCAGGGCCGCGGGCAACGAGGTGCCCGTCATCTTCCTGACGGCGCGCGACACGTCGTCGGACACCGTGACCGGGCTCGCGATCGGCGGCGACGACTACGTCACCAAGCCGTTCTCCGTCGAGGCGCTGGTGGCCCGGGTGCGGGCGGTGCTTCGGCGCGCATCCAGGTCGGCGCAACCCGAGCGGGCCGGCGACCTGGACGACACGCTGCGGGTCGGCGACCTCGAGCTTGACGAGGCACGGTGGACGGTGCACCGGGCCGGCGTTCCCGTCGAGTTGTCCAAGACCGAGTTCCGGCTGCTCGCGTACCTGATGCGATACCAGGGCAGGGTCCTGACCAGAGCGCAGTTGCTCGAGAACGTCTGGGGCTGGGACTACGCGGGCGAGTCGCAGATCGTAGAGACGTACGTGAGCTACCTACGGCGCAAGCTCGACCGGCTTGGCCCGCCGCTTATCCACACCCAGCGCGGCGTGGGCTACAGCCTGCGGCTGCCGGAGCAGGCGGCCGTGCACCGGGTTCATCAGGCCCAGCAGACCTGGCAGCCGGAGCCGGGCGGAGGATGACCCGCTCACGCGGCCTGCAGCTGCGCACCAGGCTGCTTGTGCTCCAGATCGCGGTTACCGCGGTCTTCCTGCTTGTCCTGGGCGTCGTGAGCACGCTGCTCTTCGCCGCGAACCTGACCACCCAGTTCAACAACACCATCCTGGCTGAGAGCAACCAAAGCGCCAGTGAGCTGGTGAACCACGGCTCGGCCAACGTGTGCGCGGTCCTTGTCACGTTCAGCCCGAAGAACGTCCAGCAACTCCGGACGGGAACACCCGCGCTCACCCGCGCGCTCGCGGCTGCGGTTTCCGGGCTCAGCCAGACCGAAATCAACTACCTGGGCAGGCGACATCAGCTCTTCTCCGTCCCGCCGGCCGGGGGGGTCAACCTCCAGCTTCGCGCCGCCGCACAGCTGATCCCATCGACAGTGAACCCGACGAGAATCACCACCGTGCTCATCGTCGCCGAGCAGGCCGACGTGGTGCGGAATCAGCTCAGGGGCCTCATCTTGAAGGAGATGATCACCGGTGGCGGCCTGCTCGCCCTGCTGGCGATCGGCGGGCAGTGGCTGATCGGCCGTGGCCTCGGCCCGCTCGACCGGATGGCGAGGACGGCGAACGACATCACCGCGCGCGGCGACCTGACCGAGCGGATGGCCGAGGCGGACGACCAGACCGAGGTCGGTAGGCTCGGCGCGGCCATCAACACCATGCTCGACCGGATTCAGCAGGCGTTCGGAGCCAGGCTGAGCTCAGAGCAGAAGGTACGCGAGTTCGCCGCGGACGCCTCGCACGAGCTCCGCACGCCGCTGACCACGATCCGCGGCTACGCCGAGCTGTACCGCCAGGGCGCGCTCGGCGAAGACCAGCTCCCCGGCGCGATGCGCCGGATCGAGCAGGAGGCGCAGCGGATGTCCACGCTCGTCGCCGAGCTGCTCGAACTGGCCAGGCTGGACCGGACGTCATCGCTCGACCTGACCGAGACCGACCTGGCGACGATCATCCGCGACGCCGTCGCGGATGCGACGGCGGTCGAGCCCGACCGGCCGGTCACGGCCCAGGCGCCGCCTCGCCTGATCGCTGTCGTCGACGAGCGCCGGATCAGGCAGGTGCTCGCCAACCTGCTCGGCAACGTCCGCGCGCACACGCCGCGATCCACGCCCGTCGCCGTCCGGCTCGGGCCCGTTCAGGGCGGCGTGCTGATCGAGGTGGCGGACGCCGGCCCCGGCATGTCACAGGAAAACGCGGCGCGGGCGTTCGACCGGTTCCACCGCGCCAGCGAGCGCGGTGGCGGCTCACCCGACCCCGGCGACGACGGCCATCCGTCCGGCGCCGAGTTCGGTGGCGGCGGCGGCAGCGGGCTCGGCCTTTCTATCGTGCAGGCGATCGCGACCGCTCACGGTGGCCAGGCGACGCTTGAATCCTGGCTCGGCCACGGCACGCGGGTCCGCATCTGGCTGCCCACCCGCGCCGCACCCAGCGTTCCCGTGCCCTAGCCACGCCCCTGGCAGCACCATCCCGCCAGGCCACGCCCCTGGCAGCACGATCCCGCCAGGCCACGCCCCTGGCAGCACAGGCCCGCAGGGCCACGCCCCAGCAGCCTGCCCGTTTCGTCGCTATCACCCCTTTAGTCCGACACGCCGGCGCCGCCGCCGACCGGGTGAATGGCACCTTCACCCGGAACGACCGGACCAATTCGCCATTCATCAGGGCAAGCAAATTCAGGTCTGTGACGTGAGATAACCAAGTGGCTCATGGGACGGCGTTGACCGGGCCAGGACCGCGCGAGGCGGCAGCCGCCCGGCGCCCTCGCCCACGCAGCCGGTCAGTCGCCCTCGCCCGCGCCGCCGGTCAGTCGTCCGCGGCGGACGCGGCGGGCGCTGGCCGCGCGACCGACCTGGCGAGCAACTGGGCGACATCGACGACCTCGAGCGACTCCTTCGCCTCCCCGGCGGCTCGCTTGGCGCTGATCGCGTCACCGAGCATGACCAGGCAGTACGGGCAGCCGGTCGAGATGGTGTCCGGGTCGGTGCCGAGCGCCTCGTCGATCCGCTCGGCGTTGATCCGCTTGCCGATCCGCTCCTCCATCCACATCCGTGCCCCGCCGGCGCCGCAGCAGAAGCCGCGTTCCTTGCACCGGTGCATCTCCTGCGCCTGAACCCCGGGCACCCGTTCCATGATCTCCCGCGGCGGCGTGAACACCTTGTTGTGCCTGCCGAGGAAGCAGGGGTCGTGATAAGTGATCTTCTCCTCGATCGGGGTCACCGGCGTGAGCTTGCCCTCATCGACAAGCCGGGCCAGCAACTGGGTGTGATGCAGCACCTCATAGTTGCCGCCAAGCTGCGGGTACTCGTTCGCGATCGTGTTGAAGCAGTGCGGGCAGCTCGCGACGATCTTGCGGGCGCCGGCCTCGTTCAGCGTCTCGATGTTCTGCTGCGCGAGCATCGAGAACACGAACTCGTTGCCCATCCGGCGGGCCGGGTCCCCGGTGCACGTCTCGGCCGGGCCGAGCACGGCGAACGACACCCCCGCCGTGTGCAGCAACTCGGCGACCGCCCGCGTCGTCCGCTTGGCCCTGTCCTCAAGCGCTCCCGCGCAGCCCACCCAGAACAGGTACTCCACGTCATCGCCGATCACACCGTCTACGACGGGCACCTCGAAGTCAAGGTCGGCCATCCAGTCGGTCCTCTTGGACTCGCCCATGCCCCACGGATCGCCCTTGTTCTCGAGATTCTTGAGCATCCCGGCCGCCTCGACAGGAAATTCGGACTCGATCAGCACCTGGTGCCTGCGCATCCCCTCGATGTGGTCGATGTGCTCGATGTCGACCGGGCATTCCTGCACGCACGCACCGCAGTTGGTGCACGACCAGATCACGTCGGGATCGATCACGCCGCCAGAGTCGGCACTGGCGACCAGCGGCCGTTCGGCCTCCTTCTTGACCGCGTCGGGCAACTTGTCCCTGGCCTCGTCGGACTTGGCAAGCAGGTAGGGCGCCTTGGCGAAGGCGTGGTCGCGCAGGTCCAGTACCAGCATCTTGGGCGACAGCGGCTTGCCCGTGGCCCAGGCCGGGCACTGCGACTGGCAGCGCCCGCACTCGGTGCAGGTGGCCAGGTCGAGCATGCCCTTCCAGGTAAGGTCCTCGATCTTGCCGATGCCGAAGATGTCGGCGTCGGGGTCGGCCTCCTCGAAGTCGAGCACCTTGCCGCCCGAGCGCATCGGCTCGAGCGCGCGCAGGCCATCCGGACGGCGAGAGAACAGCACGTTCAGCGGCGCCAGGAAGATGTGCAGGTGCTTGGAGTAGGTCACGAAGATCAGGAAGCCGAGT
>JASIBM010000139.1 GCA_030045175.1 Streptosporangiaceae bacterium
ATGATCGTCGGGGACGAGCGCCGCGAGATCGGGCAGGGCGACCTGGTCTACATTCCGCCGAATGAGGTGCACAGCCTCGAGGCGATCAGCCAGAACGCGCCGATCCGCTGCTTCTGCTTCGCGGTCGCCTGCCCGGACGCCGGCGACATCAACTACACCACGCACTAGGTGGCTGGTGTTTTTCGTGTGGTGACCGGCTGGGTTCGGTGATCGTTTCGGGGGAAGCGTGGTAGCGGGGTTACTGCTTGTCCTGGGGGTGGCTGAATGACGTTGGGCCGGGTTCCGAGGCAGGCGGGCTTGCCTGGTGGTACGGCTGCGTTCTGCGAGGGGCGGGTGGCGCCGGACTCGGTGTATGGGATCTTGCACCGGGAGTGCTTCGCGTTGTTCCCGGATGAGTTGTTCGCGGACTTGTTCGAGGACGTGGGCCGCCGGTCGGTGCCGCCGATGATCGTGGCGGTGGTGATGGTGCTGCAGCGGCTGGAGGGGTTGTCGGACCGGGAGGCGGCGGACCGGTTCGCGTTCGATGCGCGGTGGAAGTACGCGGCCGGGGGGCTGGATTTTGATTACCCGGGGTTCGTGCACACGGTGCTGGTCGACATGCGGGCGCGGCTGGCCCGGTCGGAGCGGCCGGGCCGGGTCTTCGAGGTGGTCCTGGGCGTGGCCCGGCAGGCGGGGCTGGCGGGGCGGCGGCGGGTGGTGGATTCCACGCCGGTGTATGACGCGGTGGCGACGATGGACACGGTGACGCTGGTCCGGTCGGCGATCCGGGGGATGCTGCGGGCGTGTGACGATGAGCTGGCCGGGGAGCTGCGGGGGGTGCTGCGCCGTGATGATGACTACGCGGCGGCGGGCAAGCCGGCGTGTGATTACGATGACCCGGCCGCGCGCCAGGAGCTGGTCGATGCGCTGGCCCGCGATGCCCGTGCGGTGCTGGCGGTGCTGGAGGGGCGGGAGCTGGGCGCCGGGTTGGCGCAGGCCGCGGAGCTGCTGGCCACGGTGACCGGGCAGGACCTGGAGCCAGATCCGGGCGGGGCGTTCACGATCGCGCGGCGGGTCGCCCCCGGCCGGGTCATCTCGACCGTCGACTCCCAGGCCCGGCACGGGCATCAGACCTCCGCGCGGGGGTTCGACGGGTACAAGGGCCACGTCGCGGCCGACCCGGACACCGAGATCATCACCGGCACGGCGGTCACGGCCGCGAACAGCAGCGACGCCGAGGCCGCGCCCGGCCTGCTCGCCGACGTGCTGCCCGGGCCGGGCGGCGGGCAGGACCAGGCCGCGGTCTACGGCGATGCCCACTACGGCACCGGCGAGCTGATCGGCCGCGTGCAAGACGCCGGGCTGCGCAGCTACCTCAAGGTCGCGCCGCCGCCCGCGCGGAAGGGCCAGTTCCCCAAGGACCGCTTCGCCATCGACCTGGACGCCAGGACCGTCACCTGCCCGGCCGGCGTCACCGTCCCCCTCCAGGCCCGCCGCCAGGACCGGCGGGTAGCAGAGGCCCGGTTCAGCGCGGCCTGCCGCACCTGCCCGCTGGCCGCCCAGTGCACCACCGCCAGAACCGGCCGCAGGATCGTCATCGGCCCGCACGAGGCAATCCTGGCCACCGCCCGGCAGGCCCAGGCCAGCCCGGCCTGGAAAGCCGAGTACCAGGCCACCCGGCCCAAGGCCGAGCGGAAGATCGCCCACCTGATGCGCCGCCGCCACGGCGGCCGCCGCGCCCGGGTCCGCGGCCGGGCCAAGGTCGCCGCCGACTTCGCCCTGCTCGCCGCCGCCGTCAACCTGGCCCGCCTCGCCAAGCTCGGAGTCGCCTGCCACAACGGCGCCTGGGTAGCCGGCACCAGCTGACAACCCGGGGGAACAGCCACCCGGCAGGCCCGCTGGCCGCAGCGCTCGCGGACAGCGGGTCCCGCGCCGGGCCCCAGTGACTCCGGCACCGCACAGCACGCCAGGCCAGCACGTAAAGACAGCCGAAAAACACCAGCCTCCTAGGCCCTGTCCCTGGTAAAGCGCCGCAAGCGGCCCGGTGCCTCGCTGCGCGGGCAGCGGCCCGCTCGATGCCTCAGACACATTGGCAAGGCCGCATCTCTGCCATAGGACAGGCAATCTGGGTGACGGCGGTGCTAGCTCCCGCGCTGGCTCCCGCGCTGGCTCCCGCCCGGCCCACCCTTCGGAGGTGTGCCGATACCGGGCAGGCCGCTACAGTTTGGTCAGCCGGATCCCAGAGGGGCGTTCGGCTTGGTGGAAAGGGGGCTAAATGCGCCAGGTCAGGATGCTTTGCGCGGCACGGAGCCGGTCGGCGGTTGCGCGCGGTCTCGCCATAGTGGCTTTGCTCACCGCGGGCTCGCCCTGGCTCGCCGCCCCGGCCGCGTCCGCCACGCCCACTGTTGCCGTGAGCTTGACCCAGGCGCGCATCTTCGGCTCCAGGGCGGGCTTCGACAACCCCGACGGCGTGTTCTCCGATGGCACCCACGTCTGGATCACCAACTCCAATGGGACCATCGGTGGCTCGCTGACCGAGCTCAACGCCTCCACCGGTGCCGTGATCAAGGACATCAATGCGAGCAAGTACGGCTTCAACTACCCCTACGCGGTGTCCTCTCACGGCACCCACATGTGGGTCACCGACCTCTATGGCCAGACTGTCACCGAGCTCGACTCCTCTACCGGCGCCCTGGTGAAAGTCATCCAAGGAGCCAAGTACGACTTCCACGACCCCACCGCGGTGTCCTCAGACGGCACCCACGTATGGGTCACCAGCGACGACATCGGCGGCAGCTACCCCTACAGCGTCACCGAGCTCAACGCATCCACCGGCGCCCTGGTCAGGGTCATCAAAGGAGCCAAGTACGCGTTCTTCGAGCCCTGCGGGGTGTACTCCGACGGCACCCACGTGTGGGTCACCAGCGAACATGCAGGCACCGGCGGCTCGGTAACCGAGCTCGACGCCTCCACAGGCGCTCTGGTCAGAGTCATCCAAGGGACGTCAGCCAACGCCATCTTCAATCCGATCGGGGTGTACTCCGACGGCACCCACGTGTGGGTCGCCAACGACGCGAACGGCGACGTGACCGAGCTCAACGCTGCCACCGGCTCCCTGGTACAGGTGATAACCGTCGGGATCTCGGGCTTCAACGGCCCCTTGGCGGTGGCCTCTTATGGCACTCACGTGTGGGTCATCAACCCCGGCGCCAACAGCCTCGTCGAGCTCGACGCCTCTACCGGCGCCGTGATCAAGGTCATCAAGGCACCCAAGTACGGCTTCTCCGGCCCGTCCGCGGTGTCCGCTGACCGCGCCCATGTGTGGGTCACCAACCCGGACAACAACAGCGTCACCGAGGTCCAGGCCTCCACGGGCGACCTCGTCCGCGTCATCAAATAAGGCTTATAGCGGGTCGAGGCAGCCGGATCGCCGACTCATTAAAAGTAGTCCACCTGGCCGGTGGCCTGACGCGGAGATTCTGGCGGTAGATGTTCGGTAGGTTGGCGCTGGAAACTGGCTGCTATGGCAGCTCGTCATGATACCGATCTCGCGCCAAGTCACGGATTAGCCGATGGCTTGCTGCATGCCACAATTGTTTTCCCTGACCGGCGAGGTTATCAATCCCGACGGATGCGCTGCTAGAACCGGTCGGCACCTTGGTGTGGCCGAGCTATCGAGAAGGAACGGCCTACGCATGGATATCGTGGAACGGTGGTCCGAGCGGATCGCGCAGCGGGTGTCCCCGGACGAGATCGATTTCGCCGCTGCGGTTGGCGCTGCCTACGCGGAAGGCGGGAGGGCTCGCGAGAACCTTTTCGCGCGTAAGGGCGTGCAGCCCGGAGCGTTCGGTCCAGGTGCGTCGGCGGCAGACCTGCCGGCGATCCTGCATGCCCTTGCCGGCGCCAGAACCGCCATCGTGACGCTGCTGCGGGGCCCGTATGTCAGTGATGCCCTCATCGCGGGCACCCTGCTGACCGTGGCCAGGCGCGACCGCGGTCACGGACCTGCCGGCCCGGTGTCCGAGACGGCCACCGTAGCCGCCCCGGCCGATCAGCTGCCCGCCAGTGAGCTGCACGCCATCGAGCAGGCCCTTGATCAGCTGAGCAACCGGCTCCAGGGGGCGGGCTTCACCGAGCAGCGAGCCGACCAGCTCGCTCATGCGCTGCTCGCCGAGCTGATGACCGAGGCCCCGAGCGCGGCATCGTTCATCGACGCGCTGACCGCCGCGCCCGCGCTTAGCCGACGGCGAGGACCCGGTCCTCGCGGACCACGATCGGGGCGGCGCGACAACTGGCCACGCCCTGGGATCAAGGGTCCATGACCACCGCCGTCGCCGCGCCGGCCAGGCAGGCGTCAGCCGCGCGGATGCTGCCGCCGTGGCTGTGGGTGTGGCTGGGTGCCGACCTGCTCGCTGGGATACCGTCGAATGTCAGCGAGTTGCGCTATCAGGTCACCTTGTACTTCGGCAATAGCTTCGCGACACGGACCATCACGACGCTGCCGCTTACCCTGCTGCGCTTGTCCGCGCTCGTGGCCGTGGTACCGCTCACCTTGCTGGCTACAGCGGCGGTCGCGACGGCGTTCCCGCGGCTTCGGGGCGCGTGGGTGGAGCGGCGCTTCGGGCTCGTCTGCGACGACCGGCCCGTCATCGCCGAGATGCAGCGTTTCGTTGACGAGCACGACCCGTCGATCCGGCTGATGGTCACCATCCGGGCCGATCAGATGGCCAGGATCTACCCGGTGGGGTGGCGTACCGCGCGGATCGCAGTCTTCCGCCCGCTCACCGCGTTGTGGCGCACCGACCGGCAGGCCGCGCAGGCGATCTTGGCGCATGAGATAGCCCACCATCGCCAGGGTGACCAGCTGATCGTCGGCCTGGGCAGCCCACTCACATTGCTGGTCAAGGTCTGGGCAGCGGCCTTCGTCCTGCTCATGCTCGCGCCGCTGTCCCTCTACTTCGCTGCCGGGGGCGGTGAGCTGGCCAAGGCCCTGAGCGCGCAAAGCGTCCTGGAGCTCGGGCAACTGCCTGAGGCGCTCCTGCTCCCGGTCACTGCGCTATGGCTGGCCGAGTTCAGCGCGGACCAGCTGACCGCGCGGGCCGTCGGCCCTGACGCGCTGCGCCGCGCGCTGCTGACGTCGGCTTCGTCCCGTTCACCGCTGATCGCGCGGGCCTTCGCGTTGCTGTCACATCCGCCGAGGCGGCTACGGCTACGAGCAGCCGCCGGACGGCCAGCTGGTCTCGCGGTCCTGCTCGCCGCCTGGCCAGCTGCCGTGGTCGCCCAGGTACTGGTGACGACCGCCGTCGCGGTGCCAGCCGAGCTGCTGATTAACAGCACCTGGCGGCAGATCATCAACGTGGTGCTTGGCGGCACTCAGACGTTCTTGCTCACCGGCAGGATCCTGCTGATCGCATCCGTGACCGTGTTGCTGATCTGGCCGGTCCTGGCCCGGCCGTGGCAGTGGATATGGTCCGGCCGCCTGGTCGCCGGGCCGCGACGACCCTGGTGGCCGTATTTCGCCGCCGCCCTGCTCCCGGCTGTGCTGCTGATCCTGCCCGCAGTGCCGATCCGGTGGTCCATTGCCGCGCCCGCCGCCGCGCCGGCCCGCCCGCCGAGCACCTGCGCGCGGCTCGCCGCGTGGAATGAGCACGGGCAGCCCCGCAAGGAGCTGGCTCTAACTGACCTGCGTAAGATCCTCACCCCGACAAGGCCGGCGGTGTACGTGCGCAACGTCAGCGCGCTCGCGATCGCGGCGAAGGCGGCGCTCGCAGACAAGCCGCCGGGCGCGGCCCGGCCCAGTTACGTCGCGGCCATGACAGATCTCGTCACCATCACCGCTGACCTGCGGCGAGGTCTGGTCCGGGCAGCGGCGGCGGAGACTCAGCATGCCATTCAGGCGTACACCACGACCGACGAAATCTTGATTCGAGAGGAAAGGGGATGCGTGCGGAAGTGAGCATCACCGCGCAGGCTGCCGTTCATCCCTGATCTTGTGTCCCTTGCCCTTCCTGCAGGACCAGCACGTTGGCCAGCGCATCGCGCGCATGCTCGTTGCCCGGGTCCACGCGCAGCGCCGCACGGTAAGCG
>JASIBM010000140.1 GCA_030045175.1 Streptosporangiaceae bacterium
CGCATGGTGCGGCGGTCCACCAGGATCGGCGGGAGCGGCGTTTCCAGCTCGGCGAGCCGCGCGATGTGCGCCTTGTCCTCGCCGTTGAGCCGCGGTGAGTCGGCCGGGCGCAGGGAGAGCACGGGCACGGTCACCACCGCGGTGGCGATGCCGGTAGCCCGGGCGGCCGGGTTGCGGGCGCCCGGACGGGCGGACGCCGCATTGCCTGCGTGCTGGGACGCGCGATCACCTGGCTGATCCACGGCAGCTTCCTTCGCTGGGAACGGGTCGAACGACGCTGTCGTCAGTGAGCCAACCACACGGTTCTGGTGGTCCGCTGACACCGGATTGCCGTACCCGCAAGCAGGCCCGCGCCTGTTTGACCTCTTCAATGAGCGTGCCGGCGCCAGATGACGAGTTCCCTAGCCGCCGCAGTACATATCTATGGCCGGGAGAATTTGGCGCAGGATGCGTGGTCGTTCCGGATTAAGGTCGAGTTCTTCCGGATAACCGAGCGAAACTTCTTCGAACCGTACGCCGTCCTGCCAGGTGGTACCTGGGATATGAAGGTGCCCGTAGACGACAACCTGCGCGCCGAATCGCACATGCCAGTCCGCTGTGCGTTCTGTGCCGCACCATTGCGCGAACTCCGGGTATCTCAAGACCCGTGTCGGCTCGCGGGTCAGCGGGAAGTGGCTGACCAGCAACGTCGGGGTTCCCTGTGGAAGTTCTGCCAGTCGTCGCTCGGTAACCTTGAGGCGTGCGCGGCACCAGGCGTCCGGGCTCGGGTATGGGTCGGAGTGGAGCACGGCTTCGTCGGAGCACACGATGCCTGTTTCATAGGCAAGGGCGAGCGCCTCGTCCTTCGTGGTCGTGCCATCAGGGCGAAAGCTGTAGTCGTACAGCACGAACAGCGGCACGATTACCACCGGCCCGCCAGCGCCCCGCCATACTGGGAATGGGTCCTCCGGCGTGATCACGCCGATTCTGCGGCACATCGCCACCAGGTACCTGTACCGGGCCTCGCCCCGCAACTGGACCGGATCCGTGCTGAGCGACCACAGCTCATGGTTGCCCGGAACCCAGACCACGGTCGCGAATCGTGCGCTCAGCGCGCGCAGCGCCCACTCGATGTCTGCCGCCTTCTCCGCCACGTCCCCGGCGACCAGCAGCCAGTCGCGAGGGAATGCCGGGAGGTTCGCGATGAATTCGCGGTTGGCCGGGAAGGTGACGTGAAGGTCGCTGATGGCAAGCAGCCGAGCCGACGGGTTCGTGCTCAGCCGGCCTCCCCACGGTGCGAGTCGTGCTCATCCTGCTGCGCGCCGGCGACTGCCTGGTCGTCCGCCCGGGAGGACTCGTCGCTGGCGCCGTCGGCTCCTGTTCCCTCGGCTTCGTCCTCGGTGAGGGCCACAAGCAGGCTGTTCAGCCGCAGGACGAATGTGGTGGGGTCCTCGATCCTGGCGCCGAGGGTGAGCACCGCCTGGTTGAACAGGACCTGCGCCCACTCGCCGATGTGCTTGCCGTCCTGCCTGCGGTTGAGCCGCTGGATGAGCGGGTGCTTCGGGTTGAGCTCAAGCACCGCCTGGCGCGGCAGGCCGGTTCCGCGCAGCCGCTGCATGAGGTTGACGTCGATTTCCGGTTCGTTGCTGATGATGCAGGCCGGCGAGGTGGTGAGCCGGGTGGACAGGCGCACGTCCCAGGCCTGCCCGGCCAGGTAGGCCTTCAGCTTGCCGAGCAGCCCCGCGTACTCGGCGTCGGCTTGCTCCTTGGCCTGCTTTTCCTCCTCATCCGCCAGCGCGCCCAGGTCGCCGTCACCCTGGGCTACTGACTGCAGCTTCCTGCCGTCGAACTCGCGCAGGCTGGACACCACCCAGTTGTCGACGCCCTCGCTGAGCAGCAGCACCTCCACGCCCTTGGTGCGGAAAGCCTCCAGGTGCGGGCTGAACTTGGCCGCGGCAAGCGACGGGGCCAGCAGGTAATAGATGTCCTCCTGGCCTTCTCTCATCCGCGCGACATAGCCGGCCAGCGAGGTGTCCGGGTCATCGGTGGCCGACTTGGTGGACGTGAACCGCAACAGCTTGGCGATCTCGTCCCGGTTGGAGTAGTCATC
This sequence comes from Streptosporangiaceae bacterium, assembly GCA_030045175.1. Classification (GTDB taxonomy): domain Bacteria; phylum Actinomycetota; class Actinomycetes; order Streptosporangiales; family Streptosporangiaceae; genus Chersky-822. Next base: position 2,090 of record JASIBM010000140.1, read on the forward strand.
GGCGATGCCCTCCTTGAGGGTCATGCCGAACTCCTTCCAGAAGGTCGCATACTTGTCTGGCTCGTCCTCGGCGAGTTCGGCGAGCCGCCGCAGCACCCTCTTCACCGCGTTGACGCGGATGTTGTCTACCGCTCGGCTGCCCTGCAAGATCTCCCGGGAGACATTCAGCGGCAGGTCGGATGAGTCGATGACGCCGCGGATGAACCGCAGGTACTTCGGCAGGATCTGCCCGGTGTCCTCCATGATGAACACCCGCTGCACGTGCAGCCGCACCCCGCGGCGGGCCTCGGTCACCCACAGGTCATACGGCGCGCGGGACGGGATGAACAGCAGCAGCGTGTACTCGTAGGTCCCCTCGACCTTGGCGTGCACCCAGGCGAGCGGATCGGTGAACTCGCCGGCGATGTGCTGATAGAAGTCGTTGTAGTCCTTGTCGGTGAGCTCGCTCTTCGGTCGTGTCCACAGCGCCGATGCCCGGTTGACTGTCACGTCTGGTTTCGGCTTGCCCTCTTCCTCCTCGGCCCTGTCCTCGGGCTCGCCGGGCATTATGATCGGCACGCTGATGTGGTCGGAGTACTTCTCGATGATCGACCGCAGCCGCCATCCGTTCAGCAGGTCGTCCTCGTCGTCCCGCAGGTGCAGCACGATCGTGGTGCCCCGGCTGGGCTGCTCGGTCGCCTCCAGCGTGTACTCGCCTCTGCCGTCCGATTCCCAGCGCACCCCTTCAGCTGGCTCCAGGCCCGCCCGCCGGGTGGTCAGCACCACCCGCTCGGCGACGATGAACGACGAATAGAAGCCCACCCCGAACTGGCCGATCATGGCCGCGTCCTTGCGCTGGTCGCCGGTCAGCGACCGCAGGAACTCCCGGGTCCCTGACTTGGCGATCGTGCCGATGTTCGCGATCACCTCATCCCGGCTCATGCCGATGCCGTTGTCGGTGACGGTGATCGTGCGGGCACCGGGGTCGTAGCCGACCCGGATCTGCAGCGGTCCCTCAGCCTCGGGAAGCTCCGCACGGGACAGCAATTCCAGCCGCAGCCGGTCGATCGCATCCGATGCATTCGAAATCAGCTCGCGCAGGAAGATCTCTTTATTGCTGTACAGGGAATGAACCACCAGATCCAGGACCTGTACCGCCTCCGCCTGGAAACCGAAGACTTCCCGCTCCGACCGCTCCGCCTGCACCGCCTGCACCGCCATCCGACGCCTCCACGATCCACTTTAGACAGCTCACTCGAATCCGACGCCAGCGAAACTAGTCGTGCACTTACTTGCCAGGGACCGGACCGCGGCGCTCAGCGTAACCCGCGTCCCCGCCTGCTCACTAGTCAGCACGCGCCGCAGCCGGTACATCGCTGGCCATTCGGGTCAGGCGGGCAGTGACCAGCTCAGGCCGTCGGGCGTCGCGACCAGGCCGCCGTCGAAGAGCGGGGTCTCGGGGTCGGTGTCCTGGCCGAGCAGCACGCGGGCTTGCTCCCTGGCGCCTTCTTGCATCGCGTGCTTGACGATCGAGGACCTGAACAGCGGTACCATGCTCTGCCCTTTGTTCGCGACGAGCTTGTCGACCGCCGCGGCGAACTCACCGGACCGGCTCTTGTAGCGCTGTGCCAGCACCTCCGCCGTCGCGAGAGCCGCCTCGCCTGAAGACACCCCGCCAACCAGGTTGACGAACGACTCCAGATCCGAGCTGGTGCTGTCGGTTACCTTCTTGGCGGACCAGAAGTACGAGTTCTCGTCGACGTGCATGTCATAGAAGGACACGAGGAATTCATAGAATACGCCGAACTCCCGGCGGTAGCGCTGCTCGAACTCACCGAACGCGGTGTCCTCGTCGACCGCCTGGGCCAGGACGCTGTTGATGGAGCGCGCGGCGAGCAGGGCGCCGTAGGTGGCCAGGTGGACGCCGGAGGAGAAGATGGGGTCCACGAAGCACGCCGCGTCACCGACGAGGACCATGCCTGGCCGCCAGAATTTCGTGTTCGCGTACGAGTAATCCTTGCGAACCCTGAGCTCTCCGTACTGGCCCGCGGTGACTCGCCTGGCGTCGCGGAGGTAGCCGCTGATCATCGGGCATTCGGCGATGAGCGACGCGAGGGCCTCTTCGGGGTCACCTTGGATCTTGCTGGCGAGCTCACGCCGGACGACCGCTCCGACGCTGGTGAGCGTGGGGCTGAGCGGTATGTACCAGAACCAGCCGCTGTCAAAGGCGGCGCAGAGGATGTTGCCTGAGTTGGGCTCGGGCAGGCGCTTGCCGCCTTCGAAGTAGCCGAAGAGCGCGAGGCTGCGGAAGAACTCCGAGTACTGCCGTGTCGCTCCGGCTCGCTGGTAGATGCGGCTCTTGTTGCCCGAGGCGTCTACCACGTACGTCGCGCGGATCGTGCCCGCGTTGCCCTCGGTGTCCGTGTAGGACACGCCGCGGACCCGGCCTTCTGCCTCGATCACGTCGCCGACGGCGTGCTGCTCGCGGACGTCCACGCCCACGTGGCGGGCGTGGTCGAGCAGGATCTGGTCGAACTTGCTCCGCTCGACCTGGTAGGCGTGTGATGTCTCGCCGGTCATCTTCGGCGATACCGAGAACGCGAACGTCCACGGCTCGGGATTGGCGCCCCACCGCAGCGTCCCGCCGCGCTTCTTGGTGAACCCGGCCTTGGCCAGCTCGTCGGCGACGCCGGTGAGGCGGCAGACGCCGTGGACCGTGGATGGCAGCAGCGACTCGCCGATCTGGTAGCGCGGGAACTTCTCTTTCTCCAGCAGGATGACGCGGTGCCCGCGCATGGCGACCAGCGTCGCCAGCGTCGATCCGCCTGGCCCGCCACCCACCACGACTACGTCGGTCTCTTCGATAAGGGGTTCAGCATTCATCTGCTGCCTTTTCGTGTTGAGGGGGGCTCCTCCATCTAGATGATGGGCTATCCAAGACGCTTACACGAAACCCCGTCCATCCGGGCTGAGCGAGGCGCAGAAAGGCTTGCCCTGATAATCAGTGACTTCCCGACGTTTAACTGCGGGATCGCGCCGGTTGATCATTTGGCGTGGGTGGCGCGCGGAAATGAGGAACGGCCGGGCGGACCTCAAGGATGTGCGGCCAGGGTGGTGTCACACGTCCCAGAGCGCTTGGGTGGGTGACAGGCGGGCAGCGCGGTTGGCGGGCAGGATCCCGGCGAGCGCACCGATGAGCAGGGCGGCACCGAGGCCGCCGGCCCAGGCTTCGGCGGGAACGACGATAGCCCAGCCCTTGGCGTGGGCGTAGATGGCGGTGGCGGTGGCGCCGACGATGTCTCCTGCCGCGCCACCGGCTAGGGCGAGCAGGATGGCCTCGGCCAGGAACTGGGTGCCAATCTGGCCGCGGTTGGCACCCAGTGCGCGGCGCAGCCCGATTTCCTGGCGGCGCTCGAGCACCGAGATGATCATGATGTTGGCCACGCCGATCGCGCCGACAAGCAGCGCGACCGCGCCTAGGCCGAGGAACAGGGTGTCGAAGGCGCCGGCCACGTCGGCCTGGGCTGTGAGCGTGTCCGAGGGCTGGGAAACGTCGACCTCGCTGGGGTTTTCCGGGTTTGCCTGGGCGCCGAGCAGGTTGTCGACCGCGGTGGTGGCGGCCTCGGTGTTGACGGTGCGGACGTAGATCTCGTCGGGATGCCCGTCCAGGCCGAGGTACCTCTCGGCGGCGGGGAAGCCGACCAGGACGGACATGTCGATCTGCGGGGCGAGCGTGGCGGGGTTGAGTATGCCCACCACGTAGAACCACATGCCGCCGACCCAGATCCGCTCCCCTGGCCAGATCCTGTCGATGCCCATGAGGCTCGCGGCGCCGGCGCCGAGCACTGCGACCGGCTCTTGGGCGGTAGCGGCGTTGAGGTAGCTGCCCTGGGCGACCGAGGTGCCGACGGTGGCGGGCAGGCCCAGGCTGGAGGCGGTCACGGTCAGCGCGTTGGTCTCGATTGACGGGATCAGCGGGCTGCGGTACGCATCAGCGTTGCCGACCGTGCCGGTGTACTGGACGGCGATGACGCTGGGCAGTCGGCCGATCATCTCCGGCGCCGCCTCGGGCAGTTCCGCGCTCTGCCCGGTGAAGGTCTGGCCGTTGGTGACGGTCAGCAGATTGGTGCCGAGGCGGCTGATCTCGGCAAGCAAGTTGGCCTGCGAGGACCTGGCCAGGCCCAGGACCGCGACGATCGACGCGGTTCCGATCGCGATGCCCAGCGCAGACAGCGCGGCGCGCAGCTTGCGGGTCCGCAGCCCCACGCTGGCCACCGCGGCCAGGTCGGCTAGGCCCAGCCGGGCCGGAACCGGAGCGGGAGCCGGGCGAGATGTGGTGGTCATGACCGTCGTTCCCGTGCCGACCTGCCACTGGTGGCAGCCGGGGCTGGACCCGTGTCGCCGACAATGCGGCCGTCGAGCATCTCGATGCGGCGCCGCATCGATGCGGCGATCGCGTGGTCGTGGGTGATCACGATGATCGTGGTGCCTGTGGCGTTGAGCTCTCTCAGCAGGGCCAGCACGGAAGCGCCGGTGGCCGAGTCTAGGTTGCCTGTCGGCTCATCGGCCAGCACGACCCGAGGGCTGCCCACAATCGCCCGGGCGATCGCCACCCGCTGCCGTTCCCCGCCAGACAGCTGGGTCGGCAGGGCACCGGTCCGGTGCCCCAGGCCGACTCGCTCCAGCGCGGCGACCGCCAAGCTATGCCGCTCGGCGCGCGCGACGCCGGCGTACAGCACGCCATCGGCCACGTTATCCAGCACCTTCTGGTGCTCGGCCAGGAAGAACTGCTGGAACACGAACCCGATCCTGGACGCCCGCAGCGCCGACACCTGCCGGTCGGTCATCTGGGCCGGGTCCAGGCCGGTGACCCGCACCACTCCGCCGCTTGGCCGGTCCAGGGTGCCCATCAGGTGCAGCATCGTGCTCTTGCCCGAGCCAGATGGGCCGACCACAGCGATCAGCTCGCCGGCATCCACCGTCAGGCTCACCTGATCCAGCGCCTGCACCGGCGGCGACCCCGGATACTGCTTCGTCACCCGCTCAAGCTCCAGGACGGCGCTCATGTCGCCGGCGTCACGACGTGCTCGCCCGGAGTCAGCGCGCCGGTCACCTGCACCAGGCCGGAGCTGTCGTTGAAGATCCCCACCGTCACCGGCACCAGCCGCCGGGTATTGCGCGCTCCGACAACCTCGACCTCGTAGCTGCCAGGGGACCTGGCGAGCAGCGCAGTCACCGGTACCACCAGCGCGTTGGCCACGCTGGCCGTGGTGATGTACACCGTCACCGGTGCCTGGTCCAGCGCCCCGGCCACCGACGGGTGCGTCAGCTTGACCGTCACCTGGATCGAGGCGTTGCTGCCCGTCCCTGACGCCACGCTGCCGACTGAGGAGATCCTCCCTGGTGTGCTGGCACCATCGGGCAGCGTGACCGTGACCGTGTCCCCGTCCTTGACCTCCGACTCCTGGGACGTGCTCAGGGCGACCGTCACCACGTGCTGATCGGAGGTCGCGGCCAGCACGGGGCCGCCGGTCGGGTAGCCCAGGTTGCCAAGCACCTTCGAGACCCTGAGCGCGGTCGGCTCGAACACCACCGATCCAAGCGGCAGCGACCCCGGCGGGCTGGTAACTCCCAGCGCCGACTCCATCTGCTCCACCCCGTACTGGGTCTCCCACGAGAAGTAATCCCAGCCCAACGCGCTGATATCTGAGCCGTAGGCATATCCAAGCGCGACCAGGTCATGATTGAGCTGGGTCACGTCCGCCCCGGTCAGACCCTCATCAAGGGTCCGCCAGGCAGGCACCGATCCATGCAGCAGTACCACCGGGCTTGCGTTGTCCACCCGGTAGAGCACCTGCCCCTGCCGGATCACCTGCCCCGCTGACGGCAGCGATGTCAGCGCGCCTCCGCCTTGCCCACGCACCGTGAACGACCCTGAGTACCCCAGGGTCCCGTTCACCGCCGTCTGCGCCGACAGATTCTCCCTGACCACTCGCTGCGTCGCCGGCGGCGGCGCGCCCTGCCCGTTCCCTGTCGAGCCATGCGACCGGAACAACCCCGCCCCCCACGCGATCACCACCAGCGCCACCAGTACCACCAGCGCCACCGCCGCGATGGTGACCTGACGGCCAGGCCCGCCCCGATGCGCTGCACCGGGCGCTGTGACCGTCATCGCATCCTCCCGCTGGCCGGCCGCCGGGTCACGGGAACTGATCCCGCTCAAACATGGACCCCCTTGGGTATCACCGACCGACAGGCACTCACGGCAGCCTGGAATCTCGATGAATTAACGACGCTTTGCGGAAGTTGGATACTTACATTGTCGCCTTTCACGGTGGGGTCAGGGGTATTCGGCTCACCGTGGCTGCGCAGGCACTGAACGATCTTCAATACCAGGTCGATCTGCTGCTGCGATACCGGAGTACTTGTAGGCGTGGCCTGAGGCAGCAGGTCCTTGCATTCATTATTCGCCCGCGACAAGGGGCTGTTGCCCTGGCCGCTTTGGCTAACCCCGTTTGGGTTCAGCTGCTGGTGGAAATGTCCCGATGGACTAGGGTCGGGAAAATTCGGCACGCCGTGGGTTTGCATGCAATGGGCGTAGGCGATTTCATGCTGATAGACCCCCGGAGTCGGGGTGGAGCCACCACTACCGCCACCAAGCGACACATGCACCAGGCCGCACCCCGCCGTCAATGTCGCGGCGGCTGCGACAACGGCCATGGCTCCCGCACGCCGCAGACCTCGGTTACCACCGGTCTTGTCGTTCATCGCGGCATCCTCCAAAAGCCGAGGTAGTACATCGTGTTTCCTGGTGTTTCGTGTTTCCTGGGGTTTCCGGCTTTCCCTGGAAGCCACTATACATAATTGGGGTGACAACACGGTGACGGAAAATGTCACTTCGCTGTTACCTGGAGCCTGCGATCCTGGGAAGCAGGTGGCTGACGTACCCTGGGGCATGCGATGCGAGTGCTGATAGCCGAAGACGACGAGATCTTGGTCGCGGCGCTGGCCGCCGGGCTGCGCCAGGAGGGGATGGCCGTTGACGTGGCCTTGGACGGCGACGCTGCCCTGGAGCACGCGGCGGTCAACCGCTATGACGTGGTGGTGCTTGACCGGGACCTGCCAGGCACGCACGGCGACGACGTCTGCCGGACCCTTGCCGCGGGCGGATCAGAAAGCCGGGTGCTGATGCTCACCGCGGCCAGGTCGGTCAGGGAACGGGTCGAGGGCCTCGAGCTTGGCGCCGATGACTACCTGCCCAAGCCCTTTGACTTCGCGGAACTCGTGGCCCGTATCCGAGCCCTGGCCCGGCGCGCCGCCGCCCCGCTGCCCGGCAGGCTCGAACGTGGCGACCTGAGCCTGGACCCGGCGCGCCGCGTCGCGGTCCGCGCTGGGCGGCGCCTCCCGCTTACCCCCAAGGAGCTCGCCGTGCTTGAATGCCTGCTGGTCGCGGACGGACGGCCGGTCCCGGCTGAGGAACTGCTCGAACGGGTATGGGACGAAGCGGCCGACCCGTTCACAAGTACCGTCAAGACCACCATCGGCAGGCTCCGGGCCAAGCTTGGTGACCCGCCGGTGATCGAGACCGTCCGTGAAAGCGGCTACCGCATCGGAGGGCCATGATGCGGCTGCCCGGCCGCACTGCCCGGATGCGCCTCGCCGAGCTGTACGGCGGCGCGGTGTTCCTGGCCTGTGGCGTGACCGTGCTCGCCTTCACCTACCTGTTCTACGGCCTGCTCGGGCGGGCGAGGCAGTCAGTGCGCCGCCTCAACGCAGGCGAAGTCCCGCCCCCGCGGGTGACGATCGAGGCGGTGGGTATCGGGCGCATCAGCCTCGGCAGGCCGCAGTTGCTGATCACCTCCGGCATCGTCCTTGTGGTCATCGCGGTGGCCGCCGTCGCGATCGGCTGGATCATCGCCGGCCGGGTGCTGCGCCCGCTCAGCACGATCACGGCCGCGGCCCGCCGGATCTCCGCCAGCAGCCTGCACGAGCGGCTGGCCCTGAAGGGGCCAGACGACGAGCTCAAGGAGCTCGCCGATACCCTCGACAACTTGTTCGCGCGGCTGGAGGCATCCTTCGACGCGCAGCGGCGGTTCGCCGCCAACGCCTCGCACGAACTCCGCACGCCACTGACCAGAGAGCGCACCCTGCTCCAGGTCACGCTGGCCAACCCGGCGGCCACCACAGGCACCTGGCAGGCCGTCAGCCGCGAATTGCTCGCATCCAACGCCGAGCAGGAGCGCCTCATCGAGGCGATGCTCACGCTGGCCAGCAGCGAAGCAGGCACCGGCGAGCGCGAGCCCACCGATCTGGCCGGGATCGCCAGCGAAGCCCTGGCCGTCGCCGCCCCCGCGATCAGCGGCCTGGGCCTGCACGTCCAGACGTCCTTCCGGCCCGCCGCCATCGACGGTGACCCGCTGCTAGTCAGGCAGCTTGCCGCCAACCTGATCGATAACGCCGTCCGGCACAACATCAACGGTGGTGACATCGAGATCACCACCAAGACCAGCGAGGCCGGCGCGGTCCTGTCCGTGGCCAACTCCGGGCAGGTCGTCCCTGCCGCAGAAATCGACCGCCTGTTCCAGCCCTTCCAGCGGCTCGGCCCGCGCTCCGCCCGCCGCAACCGACAGGGCCACGGCCTTGGCCTGTCTATCGTCAGGGCTATCGCTGACGCCCACGCCGCCGCCCTCACCGTGCAACCCCGGCCCGGCGGCGGCCTGGCGATCAGCATCACATTCCCCCCCGTCAGGCCCGGCACAGACCCGCCGGCCGCATGCCGTACCCGGCCAGCAGCACCTATCCAGTTACGTCTGACGTTGGCTCCGTCATCCCCACGACCACTTCCCTGGGCGGCGTGAACGGTTCTCTGCCATGGGCCACAAGCATGTTGTCCAGCATCAGGACATCGCCCGCGTGCCAGGGAAAGCTGACCTGCTCAGCCAGGTAAGCGGACCGGATTTCCGCCAGGACCGCAGGCTCGATATCACTACCATCGGCATAGTATGTGTTGTTGGGCAGCTGGTCCTTGCCGAACGAGAGAAGGGCCTCCGCTGTCTCGGTGCCTAGGGTCCATATGTTGAAGAACGCAAGGTGGTTGAACCAGATCGCCTCTCCGGTCTCTGGATGCACCCTGGTGACCGGTCGGATCTGGCGGGTCGAGAGCGTATCTCCTTCTCCCCAGGTGAAGTCGATATCGTTAGCCCGGCAGTATTCCTCCACCACCGATGTCTGGCTAGTCTGGAAGACCTCTCTCCACGGCAACCCGATTACACCGTCGTAGTTCCGGGTGTAACAATAGCCTCCAGACTCCAGTTTCTCGCGGGTATTCTTCGAGATGCGCCGATAAACCGCACGGCAGTCGGCAAGAGGCGTCGCGCCGCCGGCCGGCGGCGCGACGGCACAGTGAAAGAAGATGTGCATCGGCCAGGTGACATTATACGACTGCTCGTTGTGCAGGAATATTGTCTGGTCTGGCGGGTAGTCCGTGGACGTGTAGATGCTGCCGCCCACCTCATGCCGCGGCGATGTCCTCTCGTGGTATTCGATAGGGTTGCCCGACACGGCCACGATGAATTGACGAAATGTATCGACAGTGACGCGGGAAAAGCCGCGAAATAGAATTCCGCCATGCCGCAGCAGGCGTTCATGAATTAGCTTCCCGTGCTCGGACGCAAGCTCGAGGAGATCTACGCTCGTATCCTCGGGACGCACCAGGAGCGGCAAGGACTTCCCTGGAACTGCCGGTTCCTCAATCGCGTTCGGGATGGGCGGGACATTAGCGGACTTCGTAGCTGTGCTCACGCTGGCTCCTGCGTTAATTCGAACACCTGCGGACGGTACCTCTACAATCGCCCAAGTTACGATCTTCCGCATAGCGCCGCAACCTGGTGCACGGTATCTTCGCTGAGAAACTTGCAGCTGAGCCGCATCTTCGGCTCTGCCGGTACCAGGGAATATTCTCTGGCCAGCCTCTGGCGGCCACCGCCGGTAATATTGAGCAATATGACAGCGTCTCGTTCAACAAGCCCTTCGGCAACTGCGCCCTGCAGGCACGCGACCGCTACTCCAGCGGCCGGCTCTATGTCTATTCCTTCTAGCTCCAAGAATGCATCAGCGGCGAGCTGGGCAGCGACGTTGCCGGTCACCAGCGTGTCACCATTGCTCTCGGTAAGCGAATCGTAAACTCCACCGCGGGCCGCATACGGCGGCATCCAGTTCGTCAACTCGTCCGCATACACCTGCTTGATGGCATTCCGAAAATCATCAGCCGATCCCTGGGGTGAACGCAGGTTCATTCGCCAGGCATCAGAAATTGGCGTAAAGGGAAGATTCTGGCATAGCATGAGGCGCGGCAGCACCGTATCGTTCATTGCATTTCGCAGACGTTTAGCGGCCTCGAGCGCAGCGATTGCCCCGGTGCCGCTGCCAACCGCCTGGAAGTAGTACAGCGGCAGTTGCCTAATTTCCTCGAATGCGGACAGCAGCACTGTCGCCAGGCCATCTCTCCGCCCAACATTCTTCACACCGCCTTCGGATAGGAAGGCGGGCAGCCGGGAAACCGCGGCTGCCAGCTCAATCGCATCCGGGTAATCACCATCATCGATGACCACGATCTTGACGCACGGATCGAGTGAACCCCGGAACCTGAATCGCCGGAGACCCTTTTCCGGAATTATAATGAGGCACGATACCTGTTGGCGCGAGCATGCCCACGCGAACGCCGCGCCGGTGTTGCCCGATGACGCGACCGTGAGAATAACGTCCGATACCGGCAGCCTGCCGAGTACCGTGCACGCCTCCAGCTCTTTAAAGGTCGCGGTCTCAAGGGTGGCACCGCGCTCAGGCCAGAACCCGTTGAACGCTATCCATAGGTTCGGCAGGCGAAGAATACCGCCGAGCCCGCTGCTATGATACACCGTGGTACGGCCTGCATCCGGCTGCGTGCCTATCACAGGCAACCAGCGCTGGTAGCGGAATATGCCGTTGCGGTCGGTGAATGGGTGGAATCCGCGGTCAGCGTACTGTGTTCGGAGAAGTGCAGGCTCATGATCAGCTGGGCAATCCAGGATCATCCCGTCATCGTCATACTGGCAACCGCAGTAAGAGCACTTAAGTGTGTAATGGCGCAGCGAAGGCTTCCTAGCATCGTTCATAAAGTGGAACCTTCCTGCCTATGTTCAACTGCGCCAGCACTCCAGTTGAACGTAACCGCAAACCAGCATAGGTAACGAGTCCGGACCGCTGTACCAGCTGCGAAAGGCATTAGCTGAACACAATATGCCAAACCCTTGAAGAGTGCCGTGCAAAAGAGTACTGTAATGTGTGCTCATCAGCCCTGGACTTCTAAGGGAAATCGTTATGGCTAGGACCGAAAGCAAGCTCCGTATTGCCTTTGTGAACATGCCATTTGCTGACTGGCAGCGCCCCTCTTTTGCGCTCAGCCAGCTGACGAGCCTGGTCCGGCGGGACCTGGGCGACGAGGCTACCGCGGATGTGTTCTATGTAAACCAAGATATGGCCGACTTTCTCGGCGCGGAAGTTTATGAATCGATCTGCGGAACGCCTCATCATGTGAATACCGGGCTGGGCGACTGGCTGTTCCGCCAGATCGCATTCCCAGAAACCGTAGACAATTTTGAGGCATACTTCCAGCGATTCTACCCAGGTCAATCTTGGGCGCCGCAGCGGACGCAGATACTCAACACCCGATCGCAGCTGCTCCGGTTCTGCGAGAATGTCATCGACCGGTACCACCTTGCGGATGCAGACATTGTCGGGTTCACTTCCATGTTCGCTCAGAATGTACCCACCATAGCGCTCGCCCGGCTCATCAAGGAACGTAACCCCGCAGCTCTCACATTGATTGGCGGCGCCAATTGCGAGGCGCCTATGGGCGCCGTGATCGCTGAGTTGGTCCCGGCCGTGGACTTTATTTTCTCTGGTCCTGCGCTCGAGACATTCCCGGCATTTGTTCGATGCGTACTTGACGGTAACCAGCAGGCGGCAGACGCGATTCCTGGAATAGTGTCGAGGCGAAATTGCCGAAGCCCCGAGGCCCGGGATGCGCTCGGCCGCGAGCATGATATCAATGACGTGTGCCGACCGGACTATGATAGCTTTACCCGGGCGCTCGACGACCATAGAGACCTGGAGCGCAGCGG
>JASIBM010000141.1 GCA_030045175.1 Streptosporangiaceae bacterium
TCACCCGAGCGCGCGTCGCTGGATGTTACGCGCTGGGTGTTATGCGTTAATTGTCGGCAGCCGGGAGCTCCGTGATGAGGTCCTCGGCGGTCTCCATGCCCTTGCGCCAGACCGAGCGGGCAATGATCTTCGTCGGGTCGGCGCGGTGCTTGTACTTGCCAGCCACCTCGGTGACCTCTTCGAGCAGCCCGTTCGACAGCGTGGTCGGGTTGAGCCCGAGCGCGAGGAACTGGTCGTTGCGCACCACGAGGTCGTTCTCGTCAGCCTCCCTGCGCGGGTTCGGCAGGTTCGCGATCTCGGCCCCGGTGATCTCGCTGACCATCTTGGCCAGGTCGGCGACCCGGTGCGTCTCGGTGATCTGATTGAGCACCATCACCGCAGAGCCGGCCAGCGGCGGGTTGGTGATCGCGATCTCGATGCACCTGGCAGTGTCCCTGATGTGGATGAACGCGCGGGTCTGACCGCCCGATCCGTGCACGGTCAGCGGGTGGCCGATCGCCGCCTGCATCAGGAACCTGTTCAGCACGGTGCCGTAGTCGCCGTCGTAGTCGAACCTGTTGATCAGCCGCTCGTCGCGCACCGTCTGGTCGGTTTGGGTGCCCCACACGATGCCCTGATGCAGGTCCGTGATCCGCAGCCCGTCGTTCTTGGCGTAGAACGCGAACATGAGCTGGTCCAGCGTCTTGGTCATGTGGTAGACCGAGCCGGGGTTCGCCGGGTGCAGGATCTCCCGCTCGAGGTCCCCGTCCGGCGTCGGAACCTTCACCGTGAGGTAGCCCTCGGGAATCGGCGCGCTGCCCGACCACCCGTACCCGTACACGCCCATCGTGCCCAGGTGCGCCAGGGCCGCGTCGATCCCGGTCTCGACCAGGGCCACGAGCAGGTTGTGCGTGGCCCGCACGTTGTTGTCAACCGTGTAGCGCTTGGCTGGCACCGACCGCATCGAGTACGGCGCGGCTCGCTGCTCGGCGAAGTGCACGATCGCCTCTGGCCGAAGATCTTCGAGCACCCGGACCAGCCGGTCGTACTCGGCGGCCAGGTCCAGGTTCACGAAACCGATCTGCTTGCCTGATACCTCGTGCCAGGCCCGCAGGCGCTCGCCAACTGGCCGGATCGGCGTCAGGGACTGCACCTCGAGCTCGTTGTCGATGTTGCGGCGGCTGAGGTTGTCCAAGATGGTGACGTCGTGACCGCGGTCCGACAGGTACAGCGAGGTCGGCCAGCCACAGAATCCGTCGCCGCCCAGAACCAGAACGCGCATTCCAACTCCCGTTTCACGTGGCACCGCTGCGAGCAACCAGGCGGCCCGAGCCGCCCGGAGGGAGCCGCCAGACCGTGTCATATCAGGTCATGGCGTCCCGGTGCGCGGTAAGTCTACTCGTCCATTAGACTGCCACTGCCTCGCCTGCCGGACCAGCCTGCGGCGCAACCCCGCTAGCCGGTCATCTCGCATGGATGCTGTGAGGATCATGGCGCTGGCTGACGCGCCTTGTTAGCGTGAGGGCATTGCTTACGCGCGGCGGGAGGTAGAGCATGCCTCGCCTCGTCACCAGGGACCGGGCCGCTCTTGCGGCCGGAGTGCTCGCGCCGCTCCTGACCTCGGTGGTCCTGCTGCCCTTCAGGGCAGACTGGTCGAACACCAACGTCGCCCTGCTCCTGGTCGTGGCCGTCGTGGCCGTCGCCGCTATCGGCAGCCGGGTGGCCGGGGCGATCGCGGCGGTGTCCGCCTTCGCCTGGTTCGACTTCTTCTTCACCCGGCCCTACCTGAGGTTCACGATCCGCAGCTCGGCCGACGTCACCACGGCGGTCTTGCTTTTCGTGGTCGGGCTCGCGGTCTCCCAGCTCGCGGCCAGGTCGAGGCGACTGAAGATCTTGTCCATCACCGACGCCGGCTACCTGGAGCTGATCCGCGCGACCGCCGAGCTATCGCGGACGGCTGGATCTGGCGACGCGGTGGTCGACCATGTCGCCGAGCAGCTCACTAGCCTGCTCGATCTCGAACGCTGCACATTTGAATACGGCTCGCTGGTCGGCCATCCGCCCCGGCTCGAGCCCGACGGCAGCGTCCTCGCCGGGCACCGGCGCTGGGACGTGGAGGAGTTCGGCTTCCCGCCCGGCGAGATCGAGTTGCGGACTCATCGTGGCGGCCAGTACATCGGCCGCTTCATGATGAGCCCGAAGCCGCAGTCCCGGCCATCCTTGCAGGCCCGGCTCGTCGCGGTCACCCTGGCTGCGCAGGCCGGGCAAGCGCTCGGCTCGCCTGCGCCCATGCGGTGAGCCAGACCGCGCCAGCGGGCCGAGGGGCGCCAGGGAAGCTGAACGGCTGACGGGACACGCCGGGCCGGATCAGACAGACTTGCCCGCATGGACCTGCTTAGCCTGCACCAGAGGCTCTACGAGCGAACCGACGGCAGGATCGGCCACAAGCTGATCGGTGTCCCTTCCCTGCTGCTGCGGACGACCGGCCGGCGCACCGGCCAGGAGCGGACGTCCGCGCTTGTCTACGCGCGAGACGGCGACAGCTACGTCCTCGTGGCCTCTAATGGCGGATCAGATCGTCCGCCGGGCTGGCTATTCAACATCGAAGCCAACGACGCCGTGGAAATCCAGGTGGGCCGTAAGCGCTCGCCAGCGGTGGCCGCGATCGTGACAGCGGACGACGCCAGCTACGCCCGGCTATGGAAGCTGGTCAACGACCGCAACTTCGGCCGGTACGACCGCTATCAGACCAAGACCGAGCGACGGATCCCGCTCGTGGTCGTCACGGCCACGGCGTAGCCGGGAGGCCAGGCCGCGTCCTGACTTGCCCGTGCCGCCTGCCCTTGGCTTGACGTTGCCCGCGCAACCCGGGCCAGCCCGGACGGTCGCGCCGCGCCAGCCGCGCCGCGAGCACACGGTCGACCGCCCGGTCGTGGGCAGCCCGCTCTAGGTCGTCGGGCAGTGGCGCCAGGTCGGCCGCACCGTACCTGGACCCTACTGCGGCGCGGATCAGGACATCCGCGAGCACTGGGTTTCGCGGCAGGCAGGGACCGCGCAGGTAGGTACCCACCGCGCTGCCGAGCAGGACTCCCTCCCCGCCGTCGCCGTTGTTGCCGCGCCCGGCGAGCACGGAGCCGAGCGGCCGGGCCGACGGGCCAAGGTAAGTGCGCCCGGCGTGGTTCTCGACGCCGACAAGCAGCTCATCGCCCCATCGCACGACCAGATCGCCAATCACGCGGTCCGCCAGCGCCTGCGGGACCGAGCGGTCCGTGACGTACTCGTCGCAGCTCCGCACGGTCCAGGAGTCGAACAGGCCGAGCCCGGGCAACCCGGTGCCGCGGGCGGGCTGGCAGTATCGCCCGAATAGCTCGTAGCCACCGCCGATCGCGAGCACGGCCGCGCCGCGGGCCACCGCCTCCTTGATGCCGGGCCCCTTGAGTATGACCAGGTCCGCGGCGATCAGGGCCTGATCGGACTCCCCGCCATCGCCGATCACGAACAGATCCACGTCCTCGGCGCGCAGCGGGTCGCCGATCCGAAGCTCCCTGACCTCGGCCGTGATCCCGCGCCAGCCGCAGCGCCTGACGATGGCCGAGACGTTGCCCCGGTCGCCCCGGGCGTTCATGACCTCCGGATAGAGATGGCCAACCGTGATCTTCGGCGTTGCCATAGGAGCGCTCCTCACTGCTTTCCGTTGCCTGGAAATGCCCAGCGTCCGTTGCGCTAACCTCCATTTCTGGTAATGATTGGCGGGCAGGTCCTTTCCTCACCTGGGCGTTCACGTTCTCGGCGATGCCGTTTGCGTGTTAGCAATCGGGGCCCGGGCGGTCCCGAGATCGGCGGCTAGCCCTGCGGCCTTGGCGCGGCCAGCGGCACGCCGGGCCTCGATCGCGTCGCACAACATCGAGCGCGTCGCGCAACCCCGAGCGGGCATTTTTCCGGCTTAATGCAACCCGCCATCGCCACGGTGCGTCTGTTCTTCGTTCACCATCATCGGCCGATGCGGGATCCATCACGCCGCGTCACGACGAAGGAGAGGCAATGAGACGATCTCGATGGGCGAGGCTACTGGCCACGGCCGCAGGAATGGCCATGGCCGGGACGGCCATGCTACCCGCCGGGGCCGCCGCCGCCCGATCGGTTGCCGGGCAGGCCAGCGGGGGGCTCTGGGGGGTCGCCCCCCTGGGCCAGCACAGCGGGGGGCTCTGGGGGGTCGCCCCCCCTGGCCAACACAGCGCGTCCGGGCCGACCATCAAGCTGATCGCCACCCAGCGGGCGATCACCATCAGGTCGGCCGGCGATCGGGTGTACATCGACCCCGATGTGTACGTCGCGGCGCTCGGCTCGCCGCTGCGGTTCGACGTCGAGCGCGCCAGCTACGCCGATCCCAGGACGATCACGCAGGTCATCAGCCTCCCCGGCGGCGGACACGCGCTGCGACGGCTGCCCTCCTATGCCATCGACGGCTGGCAGGGCCTGCGCCGCTTCCTGCGGATGACGATCGTCAACTCCCGTGGCAAGGTGGCCGGGTCGCGGATCATCACATTCTGCCCGAATAGCTACGACCCGCAGCGCGTGTCGCCCGACAGCCCGCCCAACCCGCTCTTCCCGCAGTCCTGCTTCAGCAGCAACCCCTTCATCAAGGGCATGGTCTGGGGACTCCAGCGGGGCTGGGCCACCGACCCCCTGGCCGGAGGGTCCATCATCGTCCCGCCCCCGATTGGCGACGGGGCCGGCGGCGGCGGGCCGAGCAGCGGAACCGCGGGGAGTTCCGTGGGGTCGTCCCCCCGGGCTAGCGCGGCCGGCGGCGGCAACACGTTCCGGCTGAGGCCAGGCAAGTACACGGTGACGCTGAACGTCACGCTCATGTGGCGCAGGCTGCTGTACATCTCCCCGGCCGACGGCACGGCCTCGGTAAAGGTGACGGTCAAGAAGGGGGGCACGTGCATCGACATCTGCCCGCCCGAACCCGGGGCCAGGCGAGCGGCCGCGCTGCCCAGGCTGCCCGACGTCCCGCTGCTCGCCAACCCGCCGCGCGCGGCGCTGCCCGACATGGTGCCGCTGCCTTCCTGGGGCATCGGCGTGACCAACACCAGGGCGACCAGGCGGCACCCGGCGAACTCCGTGCTGACCTTCGGCGCCACCGTCGCGATCGAGGGCAACTCCAGGCTCGACGTCGAGGGGTTCAGGGTTCCTGGCTCGTCCTTGCTCCAGGCGTACCAGTACTTCTGGGAGAACGGCCGGGTCATCGGCCGCGCCAGGGCTGGCACGATGGGATTTGAGAGCGGCTGGGGCACCAAGGAGTGGCACTTCCAGCAGTTCGCGCAGTATCGCCTGCTCACTGCGTCCAAGTCGGTGGCGGTGCGCAGCCGCAAGGTGGGCTTTTGCATCGCGCCCACCGACGCGATCGACCTGACGCTGCCGCACGCCACGTGGATTCCGAACGAATCCGGCCCCGGCGGCGAGTGCGGGTCGGCAAACGCGCTGTGGGTGCAGGAGACGCTGCCGCTCGGCTGGGCCGACACCTACGTCCAGTCCTTCGGCGAGCAAGCGTTCGACATCACCCATGTGCCGGACGGCACCTACTACATCGAGATCATCGCCAACCCCGAGCACCTGCTGTACGAGACGGACTATGCCAACGACATCTCACTGCGCAAGGTGATCATTGGCGGCACGCCGGGCCACCGGACCGTGCGAGTGCCCGCCTATGACGGAATCGACCCCGAGCGCTGACCGGCCCACAACGTAAACCTGTTGCCTGCCGGGCACAATGCCCGGCAGGCTGCCGGTCATGACAGCGCCGGCGGCCGAGGGCGTCCGGGTCGACTGGGACGCGGTGCCCGGGCCCGTCCGCGCGGGCATCGAGCAGATCTGCGGCGCGCCCGTGGTGCGCGCCGCAACCCAGCCCGGCGGCTTCAGCCCGGGCGTCGCCGCCCGGGTGCTGTGCGCGGACGGGCGGCGCTGCTTCATCAAGGCCGTCTCGGCCGAGGCGAACCCCGACAGCCCGGCCATGCACCGGCGTGAGGCACAGGTCCTGCGGGCGCTCGATCCGCTCATCGCCTCGGGTGAACTGGCGGCGCCCAGGTTGCGGGGAATGACCGATGTCGGGCACTGGACCGCGCTGGTGCTCGATGACGTGGACGGACGACAGCCGAGCGTGCCGTGGCAGGCCGGAGAACTGGCCAGGGTCGTGGCGGCGCTCGACCAGCTCGCCGACGTGCTCACGCCCTCCCCCATCACCGCGTCGGGCATCGCTGAGGTGCACGGCGCGGATCTCACCGGCTGGCGCACGCTGGCCGGCGAGCCCGGCGCAGGCAGGCGCAGCCGGCTGGACGAGTGGTCAGCCAAGCACCTGGACCTGCTTGCCGAGATCGAGCAGGGCTGGGCGGTGCACGCCAGCGGCGACACGCTGGTGCACGCCGACATCAGGGCCGACAACCTGCTGCTGACTCCTGACCAGGTCGTGGTGGTCGACTGGCCGCATGCCTGCGTCGGCGCCGCCTTCCTTGATGTCGTCTTGTTCGCGCCGAGCGTCGCCATGCAGGGCGGTCCTGCCCCGGCAGACCTGGTGGCCCGCACCAGGGCAGGGCGCGCGGCAGGCCATGATCAGCTCGTGGCTGTGGTCTGCGCGCTCGCTGGCTTCTTCACCGAGCAATCGCTCCGCCCGGCGGCACCCGGGCTGCCCACCTTGCGCGCCTTCCAGGACGCGCAGGCCAGGGTCGCCCGCGAGTGGCTCGCCGGGCTGATCAAGCCGGCGCTGGCCTGACGACCTCGGACTCGGGCTTCGGCACGCCGCGCAGCGTGGTGATCGCGGCGAGGGTCGACTGGTAGACGAAGCGCTCGCGCTTCGGGCTGGCCATGAACCGCGCGGCGGCGGCGATCGGCGCCACGGACCGCGGCCCTTCGCCGAGCGCCCGCGATTCGTCCACCGCGGCGCGTGCCGTCTTGACCACGTGGGCGACCATGATCGGCGTGACGGAGTGGTCCTCGGCAGCCGCCTGCATCAGCGACCGCTCAAGTTCGGCCCGTGGCCCGCGGTAACCGCTGACCAGCGCGACCGCGGCATCCGGATCGCGGGTCACGATGGCGTGGTGCACCGCGCCCGGGTCGTCTGTCGGGTGCGCCTGGGGCCGGCCGTGGCCGGCACCCGGGCCGCGGGTGTCGAACTGCCCGGTCCACTGCACGAACCAGGCGGCGTGGAACAGGCCGCGGAGCACCTGCGGCGACGGATCGGCTGTCCAGGCCCAGCGCAGCGCGCTGAGGTAGGTCAGCGTGTGGGTGACGTCCAGCCAGCCCCACTCGTTGGTGTCGTCGGTGTCCAGGTCGATGTCGAACCTGGCCAGCCGCTCGGCGGCGGCCTGGCTGGTCGCGTCGATGACGGCGGTCACGCCGGCGCCGCCGCGCAGGGCGGTGACCAGCGCGGTCAGCGCGTCCTGTGGCGCGCCGTCGGTCAGCGCGTGGTGGTAGGCCGACCACTCGAAGCCGGACGCGCTCGTCTTACCCGCACGTGCGGCCAGGGCCGCCAGGTCGGGCTCGGCCTCTCGCCACGCCCGGCCGAACGCGCGCATGTAAGGCAGCTTGTCGTACCTGGTGCCGAGCACCATCTCGGGCACCAGCGGCGAGAGCACCGTGTCGGCCTCCTGCCAGCCGATGTGGTCGAGCAGCTCGAACGCCTTCTGCGCGAAGATCATCGAATGGCCGTAGGCCAGGAAGTGGTCGGTCACGGCGGTGAGCAGCATGTGCCGCAGCGCGGCCGGGGCGACGCCGGCCGCGATCAGCCCGCGCAGCAGCGCCTCGGCCTCCTCGGCCCGCTCCGCGTCGACGAGCAACGGGTAGGCGGCCAGCGCGGCATCGGTAGACCCGTAGGCGGCGACCGGGTCGACCGGGTCTGGCCGGGGCCGCGCCGGGCGGCGGACCTGGTCCTCGGC
>JASIBM010000142.1 GCA_030045175.1 Streptosporangiaceae bacterium
GAGCAGCCCGGCCTGCCGTTCGACCTCAGAGCGGACCGCCCGCTCGACCGAGCGCAACGAGTTGACGTTCTTGGTCTCGGTCCTTGTCCCCAAGCGCGCCGCTCCGGCCGGCGCTATCGAGGTGTTGACGTCGCAGCGAAGCGAGCCCTGCTCCATCCGGACGTCAGACACGCCGAGAGCGCGCATCAGGTCCCGTAGCTCCGTCACGTACGCCTTGGCCACCGCCGGTGCGAGCGCGCCGGTACCGCTGATTGGCTTGGTGACGACCTCGACCAGCGGTATGCCTGCCCTGTTGTAGTCGACCAGCGAGTAGTCGGCGCCGTGAATCCGCCCGGTCGCCCCGCCGACGTGCAGCGACTTGCCTGTGTCTTCCTCAAGGTGGACCCGCTCGATGCCGACCCGCCACAGCTTGCCGCCGACTTCGACGTCCAGCCAGCCGTCCGTGCACAGCGGTTCGTCATACTGCGAGATCTGGAAGTTCTTCGGCATGTCCGGGTAGAAGTAGTTTTTCCTCGCGAACCTGCACCACGGGGCGATGGAGCAGTTCAGCGCGAGGCCGATCCTGATCGTGTGCTCGATCGCCGCCTTGTTGATCACCGGCAGCGAGCCCGGCAGGCCGAGGCAGACCGGGCAGACGGCAGCGTTGGGCTCGGCGCCGAATACCGTCGGGCAGCCGCAGAACATCTTGGCCACCGTGCCAAGCTCGACGTGCGTCTCCAGCCCGATCACCGGCTGATACCTGGTGACCGCCTGGTCGAAGGGAACGGGCAGGGCCTGCGCCGAACGGTGCGTCGCGTGCTCAGTCATCGCCCAGCCTCCCGTGTCACAGCGTCGGCGTTCTCGATGCCCCTGGCCTCGGCGAGCAACGGATGACCGCGCCGCTGATCTAGCGCGGCCTCGACGGCCGCGCCCACCCGGTAGCACCTGTCGTCGGCGAGCACCGGCGCCATGATCTGGAGACCGACCGGCAGCCCGTCTTCGGGCGCGAGGCCGCAAGGCACCGACAGCGCCGCGTTACCAGCCAGGTCGCTCGGGATCGTGCACAGGTCGGCGAGGTACATCGCCATCGGGTCGTCCACGCGCTCGCCGAGCGGGAACGCGGTTGTCGGCGTGGTAGGCGAGACCAGCACGTCGACCTGGTCGAAGGCCGCGGCGAAGTCGCGGATGATCAGCGTGCGCACCTGCTGCGCCTTGCCGTAGTAGGCGTCGTAGTAGCCGCTGGACAGCGCGTAGGTGCCGAGCATGATCCGGCGCTTGACCTCGGCGCCGAAGCCCGCCGCCCGGGTCAGGCTCATGACATCCTCGGCGCTCGCGTCGCCGTCGTCGCCGATCCGCAGGCCGTACCGCATGGCGTCGAACCTGGCCAGGTTGGATGAGCACTCGCTGGGCGCGATCAGGTAGTAGGCGGGCAGCGCGTAGCCGAAGTGCGGGCAAGACACCTCGGATACCTTCGCGCCCAGCGACTCGAGCAGCTCGACCGCCTCGTTGAACCTGGTCATCACGCCGGCCGCGTACCCGTCGCCGGCCAGTTCGGCGACCACGCCGACGCGCAGCCCGGCGACGTCGGCGTGCCGCGCCGCGGCCACGACCGGCGGCACAGGGGCGTCAAGTGAGGTCGAGTCGCACGGATCGTGCCCTGACATCGCCTCGTGCAGCAGCGCGGCGTCCAGCACCGTCCTGGCTAGCGGCCCCGGCGTATCCAGCGACGAGGCGAAGGCGACCACGCCATACCTGGATGAGCCGCCGTAGGTCGGCTTGACGCCGACGATGCCGCACACCGCGGCCGGCTGGCGGATCGAGCCGCCGGTGTCGGTGCCGGTGGCGAGCGGCGCCTGATACGCGGCTACGGCGGCGGCCGACCCGCCAGAGGATCCGCCTGGCACCCGGGAGAGGTCCCATGGGTTGTGAGACGGGCCGAGCGCCGAGTTTTCCGTCGACGACCCCATCGCGAACTCATCCATGTTCGTCTTGCCGAGCAGGACGATTCCGGCCCTCCTGAGCCTGGCCGTGATCGTCGAGTCGTAGGGCGGCTGCCAGCCGGCCAGTATCTTCGAGCCGCAAGTGGTGGGCATGTCGGTCGTGGTGAAGAGGTCCTTGAGCGCGAGCGGAACTCCGGCGAGCGGGCCCAGCGGCTCACCGGCGGCGCGCCGCTTGTCGACCGCGTCCGCGGCCGCGAGCGCGGCGTCGGCGGCGACGTGCAGGAACGCGTGCACGCTGGCGTCGGTCCGCTCGATCTGGCGCAGGTGCGCCGTTGCGATCTCGGTGGCCGATACCTCGCCTGCCGCCACCGCCGCGGCCATCTGGGCGGCCGTCATCGTGATCAGGTCTGACGCGGGCGCCATGGTCAGTCCTCCGCCAGGATGCGAGGAACCCGGAACCGGCCCTGCTCGGCGGCGGGCGCCTGGGCCAGGGCCGCCTGCTCGCCGATCGGCGGGATGATCACGTCCTCGCGGAACACGTTGACGAGCTCGGCGGCGTGCGTCGTGGGCGGCACGTCGACCGCGGCGACCTCCTGCACCCTGGCCACGGCGCTGATGATCACGTCGAGCTGTTCTGCGAGGTGATCGAGCTCGTCGTCGGCCAGTGCCAGCCTGGACAGCCTGGCTAGGTGGGCAACCTCATCGCGGGTAATAGACACCCCGCCATCCTAGAGGGGGCGCGCCGCCACGCCCGAACGCATTACGGCGGCGGACCCCGAGCGCGAGTCCGCCGCCGGTGCTGCTAGCCGTGGCTCAGGGCGCGCCAGACTCGTCGTACGGCACGGTCCTGAACTGGCACTTGGTCGCCGCGCAGACGCTTGCCACGTTATTTCCCAAGGCCAGCGGATGCCACCCGGATCGATCTTTGTAGTAGACCACAGCGAACCCGGCCAAGGCGTCGTCCTCCCAGCTAGCGATATCCGGGTACAAGGTGGTGCTTTGCGGCAGGCCGTAGGACGGGTCAGCGTATCCCCACGGGGTCTGCACGAGCGCGTGGTCCCCGGTGACGAACATCTCCGGCGGCGTCAGGATGCCGCCCTGGGCGATCGCCACGCCGCTCGGCGAGTACGTCACCGTGTTGCCCTTGACGACCACCTTGCCGTTCACGACCGACAGGGCGTCCGCGTACCTGTACCGGCCGCTGACGTTCTTCTCGGTGAAGTCCCACAGCGGCGGATCGATCAGCATGTAGGCGTAATCCTTGGCGGCGGCGCCGGCCGCAGGATCGGGGCCGGGGTAGAAGCCTGGGGTGATGTCGCCGAAGTCGTTCCTCAGGGGGGTGTAGGTGGCCGAGATGCCCTGATAGGACAGGACGCCCGCCAGGAACCACCCCCAGTCCCCGCAGTGGCCCGTGTCGTCCGCTATCGCCTGGATCAGCGGCGGGCAGCCCATGGCACCCTTGTTCCACCAGTCGCCGATCGTGGTCCAGCCGTTGTCGTAGTACCGGAACACCGGGCCGGCGCTGATATTGCCGGTCGCGGGGTCCAGGATCGGGTGCGCGATCTGCCTGGTGTCGAACGTCGCCCAGATCGCGTTGAACGCGGCCTGGGCGTCGCTCTGGCCGGTGGCCGCCACCGTCCCCACGTCGAGCACGCTGACGTACGGCGGCACCGGGTCCATGCCGCCCGGCGTGACGTAGGCGCCGGCCGTGACGAACACCGGGCTGCTGCTCTCCCCCGCCACGGTGTCGACCGGGACGCCCGCCACGGTGATGGTGACGTCCCAGTAGATGTCAAGCTGATCGAGCCCTGCCGTCGTCGGCAGGGCGCCGGTGAAGGTCAGGCCGCTGGCGGACAGCAGGTACTGGCCGCCGACCGCCGTGGCGGTCAGCGGGGTGCTGGCCAAGGTCAGGTCCTGGCCCCCGATGCTCGCGTCCGCGGTCAGCATCGGGTCGGTCGGGCTGGACGGGGAGGTGAAGGCGACCGAGTCGACCGTCAGGGTGTCGGTGGGAGCGAAGATCACCGGCCAGTTCTTGCTCGGGACGCCCTCGCCCGAGCAGTCCAGCCAGTCATAGTCCTTAGGGGAAGTCAGCCCAGCGCAGCTCGCCGGCCCCCACTGGTGGTCCATCTCCGGGTCAGCCGCGCCGCCGCTGAGCCCGTCGTCCTTGATCACCGGCAGGCCGGGCGTACCCGGCGTCGTCGCCGATGCCGGCGCGTACCTCACACCGGCGACCTGCGCCGCCTCCAGCGTGAACTGGAGCTGCGTCTGGCTGCCATCGCAATTGTCGCCCGAGGTGACGCTGCTCGACCAGTTGATGGTGTATACGTTCGGCAGGGTGTAGGTGTGCGTGAACGTGGCAAGCACCGAGCCGTCCGGCCCGCCGGCCACGGCCTGGGTGGTGGTAGTGCCGTCTCCCCAGTCGATGTTGTCTTCGAACGTGCATCCCGAGGAATCGCCATTGCTGATCACCGAGAACGCGACCGCGGGATTGGTGCTCTGGCAATCGGGAACCACGTAGAAGCACTGCGGCGCCGAACCAGTCGCTGACGGCCTCGCCGCGCTTGCCGCGACGCCGATTCGCTGATGCGCCGCTTGCCCGGTCGGCGCGGCCAGTGCGGTGCTCGCCATGCCCATGCTGGCGACCAGCGCGAAGACCGCCGCACATGCCCATGTCACCCGGCCAGCGAAGAGACGCCGACGCCTCGGATTTACTCCTGCCACGGAACGCTCCTTTTGTAACCCCTGCCTCTCATTGCAGGTACAGCAATTTGCGTATTACCCGACATGGGAGCATGGCAACGCAAACATTGGCCGAGCGACAGCGGCATCAACGGTGAATGTAAGGCAACGGTTACGAGGCGCCGAGCCGATAAACGGCCCGGCCCGAACGCATTACGGCGGCGGACCGCGCTTGGGCGGTCCGCCGCCGCGTCAGCGGCCGCTCAGGGCGCGCCCGACTGGTCGTAGGGCACGGCCCTGAACTGGCACTTGCGCGCCGCGCAGACGCTTGCTACGTCATTTCCCAAGGCCAGCGGATGCCATCTGCCGCCATCCTTATAGAAGATCACGGCGAACCCCGCGAGCGCGGCGTTCTCGTACGAACCCGGGATCGCCGGGTACAAGGTCGTGCTCTGCGGCTGCCCGTAGGAGGGGTCGGCGAAGCCCCACGGGGTCTGCACGATCGCGTGGTCCCCGGTGTAGAACATCTCCGGTGGCGTGAGGATGTCGCCCTGGGCGATCGGCGTGCTGCTCGGCGAGTACGTCACCGACTGGTCCTTGACGACCACCTTGCCTCCGGCCACCGACATGTCGTCCGCGTACGGATAGGGACCGGTGGCGTTCTTCGTCGTGAAGTTCCACAGATCCGGATCGACCAGCATGAAGGCGTAGTCGTCGGCACTGGCGCCCGCGGCAGGATCAGGGCCGGCGTAGAAGCCAGGGGCGTTGCCGAGGCCGAGATAGTCCGTCTTGATGCCCTGATAGGCAAGGACTTGTGCCAGGAAGATCGCCCAGTCGCCGCAGTGCCCCGTGTCCTCCGCTATCGCCTGGATCAGCGGCGGGCACGTGCCGAGGGACTTGTTCCACCAGTCCCCGATCGTGGTGTAGCCGTTGTCGTAGTAGCGGAAATCCGGGCCCTCGCTGATGTCGCCGGTCGCGGGGTCCAGGATCGGGTGCGCGATCTCCCTGGTCTCGAACGTCCCCCAGATCGCGTCGAACACCGCCTGGTCGCCGCTCTGATCGTCGGCCGCCTCGGTCCCCACGTCGAGCAGGCTGATATACGGCGGCGCCGAGCCGATCCTGCCGCCGGGCGTGGTGTAGGCAGCGGCGGTGACGAACACCGGGCTGATGCTCTCCCCGGCCGGCGTCTCGATGGGGTTACCGGCCACGGTGACCGTGATCGTCCAGGTAATGTCCAGGTCATCGAGCCCTGGCGTACCCGGCAGCGCCCCGGAGAAGGCCAGGCCGCTGGCCGACAGCAGGTACTGCCCGCCGGACGACGTCGAGGTCAGCGGGGTGCTGGCCAAGGTCAGCTCTTGCCCCCCGATGTCCGCGTCCGCGGTCAGCATCGGGTCGGTCAGGTCGGACGGGGAGGTGAAGACGACCGAGTCGACAGTCACGGTGTCGGTGGTGGCGTAGATCACCGGCCAGTCCTTGTCCGGGGTGCCGGTGCCCGAGCAGTCCAGCCAGTCATAGTCCTTCGGGTCGGTCAGCCCCGCGCAGCTCGCCGGCCCCCACTTGTGATCCATCTCCGGGTCAGCCACGCCGCCGTTGAGCTCGTCGTCCTTGATCACCGGCAGGCCCGGCGTACCCGGCGTGGTGGCCGATAGCGATGCGTACCGTACGCCGGCGACCTGCGCCGACGCCAGCGTGAACTGGAGCTGCGCCGTGCTGCCCGCGCAGTCATCGCCGAAGGTGACTGTCGCTGTCCAGTTGATGGTGTAGGTACCAGGATCGGTGTAGGTGTGGTCGAACGTCGCGAGCACCGAGCCGTCCGGGCCGCCGGCCACGTCCTGGGTGGTGGTGTTCCCGTCTCCCCAGTCAACGACGTCCTGGAACTCGCAGTCCGAGCTATCGCCGTCGCTCACCACCTGGAACGTGACGTCGGGATTGGTGCTCGTGCAATCGGGAACCGTGTAGAAGCACTGCGGACCCGAACCGGTCGCTGACGGCCTGACGACCTTGCTGGCCAGGTCGATCCGCTGATATGACCGGTGACCGGCCGGCGCGGCCACCGCGGCGCCCGCCATTCCCATGCTGACGACCAGCGCGAAGACCGCCGCGCACGCCCAGGTCACCCGGCCCGCGAAGAAGCGCGGACACGTCGGATTCAGTCCCGCCACGGTACCCCCCATTCGTGATCCACCTGCCAACGCAGGTACCGCAATTGGCGCATCAGATGACATAGGAGCACGGCAAAGCAAACATTGGCGGATCGTCAGCTGCGCCAACGGTGAACGTCAGGCAACGGTCACGAGGCACCGAGACGGTAAACGGCCGAGCACCTTCATGCCGATGACCCTGCCGTCCGCCAGCCGGACCCTCGGCTGAGCGTGCTCCATCCCGCCTCGGTGCACCGCGCCGCGCGGGTCACCGCCCATCACCAGGCGGTCGACCGAGTTCTGGTCGAGTGCCGCCAGGTACCGCTCGATTCCGCTGCGCCGCTCCTTGGCGAGGTACATGGCAACGTCGGCGCACCGCATGAGCTGCTCGAAGCCCTCGGCGTCGTTCGGGCAGATCGCGATGCCCACGCTCGCCTGGATCGCCAGCGACATCCCCTCAAGCCGGACCGGCTCGGCGAGCGCCGCCCGCAGCCGGGCGGCGACGTCGCTGGCGACGGACTCGTCCTTGACCGCGGGCAGCAGCACGGCGAACTCATCGCCGCCCAGGCGGGCGACGAGGTCTCCGGGCCGCACGTTGTGGGTCAGCCGGTAGGCGACGATCTGGAGCACCACGTCGCCGGCCGTGTGCCCCAGCGTGTCATTGATCTGCTTGAATCTGTCGAGATCGAGCAGCAAGAACCCGGTTCTCGTGCCGGCCTGCGCGCCCTCGGCGAGCGCCTCATTGCTGCGCTTGATCAGCAGCTTGCGATTGGACAGGCCAGTCAGCTCGTCGTGGTGCGCCTGGTGCTCCCGCCGCACCGACATCGCCGCGTTGACGTACAGGGCCGCCAGCGGCAACGTGAACAGCGCTACCATCACCCCCGAGCCGGTCAGCATCGCGAGCGTCACCAGGGGGGCTGTGGCCAGCATGACGGCGTGCACGAGCGCCTGGTACGGCAGGCTCTCCTTGACGACCGTAAGGAGCGAGGTGCGCGAGTACATCGCGATCGCAACGCTCACGAACGTGAAGTTCACGATGAAGTAGGCAGCGGCCGCGGCCAGCACGATGGGCAGGTCGTGGCCGGACAGGGGCTGTGGCACGTCCGGCCGCGGGTCGAACCCGGCCGCCCAGATCACCAGCCCGGCCGCGAAGAGGCTGAGGGACTCCTGGGCGGCGTTGAACAGCATGCGATGCACCGCGCTTCGCTGCGCGACGCCGGTGGCGACCCGGCCGACCACCCGCAGCAAGATCGCGAGCGGCGGACCCCAGTAAAGCAGCGCAGCGAAGCTGACCGTTATGGACGCCGCCGGCGCCTCTGGCCTGGACTTGCCTGGCGTGACAATCGGCCAGATCTCGCCCGCCACGATCATCGCCGCGACCACCCAGAACAGCGGCTGGCCGATGATCCGCTGCGTGCCAGGCAGCAAGACGACGGCGCCAGCGACTACGACCGCGCCAGCGACCGTGGTGG
The DNA here is from genome assembly GCA_030045175.1 of Streptosporangiaceae bacterium. Lineage (GTDB taxonomy): Bacteria > Actinomycetota > Actinomycetes > Streptosporangiales > Streptosporangiaceae > Chersky-822. Next base: position 8,212 of record JASIBM010000142.1, read on the forward strand.
ACGTCAGGTAGAGCCAGAGCCGGGAGCCGGGGCGCGGGTTGATGTTCCGGGTGTCGTTGGGGTCCTTCATGGTGTCCTCGTGGCCGCCTGGACAACGGGGGAGCCAGCATGGGATCGACTACGCGCCATCGTAGTCCCGAACCCATACTTGGCGCAGCCAAACGTACACTATCTGTTACTAGCAGGCGTCCAGGCGTCAATGGGTTCACGCCGGGCGTGAGGGACTCCGGGCTGTCGTCTAGCCCGCCGACGTCGCTGCCGCCGCCTCCATTGCCGCTTGCGGCCCGTCGGTCAGCAGCACCCGCAGCCCCGCCTCGTCCAGCACGGGAACCCCCAGCGAGCTCGCCTTGTCCAGCTTGGACCCTGGCGAGTCGCCGGCCACCACGAAGCTCGTCTTCTTCGACACCGAGCCTGACACCTTGCCGCCCTGGGCACCTATCGCCTCGGCCGCCTCTTCCCTGGTGAGCTCCGCGAGCGTCCCTGTGAGCACGATGGTCAGCCCGGCCAGCGGACCTCGCCCGCGAGCCCCGGCCGACGCTCTGCCTGCCAAATCTGGGCCCGTGAAGCCGGGGTCGGCCATCCGAACCCCCGCCGCCCGCCACTTCGACACGATCGCCTGATGCCAGTCGACGCCGAACCACTCGATCAGCGAGCTCGCGATCGTCGGCCCGATCTCGTCCACGGTCATCAGGTCCTCGGCGGACGCCGCGGTGATCGCGTCAAGCGAGCCGAACGCCGCCGCTAGCGCCCGCGCAGCCGTCGGGCCCACGTGCCTGACCGACAGCGCCACGAGCACCCGCCACAGCGGCCGGGTCCTGGCCTCGTCCAGGTTCCGCAGCAGGCTGACCGCGTTCGCCGTCAGCTCTCCGCCGATGGTCATGAAGAACGGGCACCGCGCTAGCTGTTCGGCCGTGAGCGTGAACAGGTCGCCCTCGTCGGTCACCAGCCCGGCGTCGAGCAGCGCGGACGCGGCCTCGAAGCCGAGCACCTCGATGTCGAACGCCCCCCTGCCAGCGATATGGAACAGCCGCTCGCGCAGCTGTGCCGGGCACGAGCGGGTGTTGGGGCAGCGCCAGTCGACCTCGCCTTGCTCGCGGGCAAGCTCGGTGCCGCAACTCGGGCAGTGAGCCGGGAACTCAAAGGCCCGCTCCTCCCCGGTCCGCAGGTCGAGCACGGGCCCGACCACCTCGGGAATCACGTCGCCGGCCTTGCGCAGCACGACCATGTCGCCGATCAGCACGCCCTTGCGCACGACCTCGTCCTGGTTGTGCAAGGTGGCGCGCTCCACCGTCGAGCCGCTCACCTTCACCGGCGTCATCACGGCGAACGGGGTCACCCGGCCGGTCCGGCCCACGTTGACGCGGATGTCGAGCAGCCGGGTGGTGACCTCCTCCGGCGGGTACTTGAACGCGATCGCCCAGCGCGGCGCCCGGCTGGTCGCGCCGAGCGCCTCCTGCAGCGCGATCTGGTCGACCTTGACGACCACGCCATCGATCTCGTACGGCGGGTCGTGCCTGTGCTCGCCGTAGTACGCGATGTACTCGCGCACTCCGGCGATGTCGGGCACCACCTTGTACAACTCGCTGACCGGCAGGCCCCACGCGCGTAGCTGGTCGTACCAGCCGGACTGGCTCGCCGGTCGCTCGCCCCGCTCCCATTCAATGGTGCCGACGCCATGCAGGATCAGGTCGAGCGGCCTGGTCGCCGTCACCTTCGGGTCCTTCTGGCGCAGCGACCCTGCGGCGGTGTTGCGCGGGTTCACGTACAACGGCTTGCCCGCGTCGGCCTGCCGCTTGTTCAGCTCGCCGAACGCCTTGACCGGCATGAACACCTCGCCCCTGACCTCCAGCGTGGCCGGCCAGCCCGACCCGGCCAGCTTGACCGGCGCCGAGGCGATCGTCCTGACGTTCGCGGTCACGTCCTCGCCGGTGGTCCCGTCCCCCCTGGTCGCGGCGCTGGCCAGCACGCCATCTCGGTACACCAGGTCGACGGCCAGGCCGTCGATCTTCAGCTCGCACAAGAACGGGCCCGTTGCCCCGAGTCGCTCGGCTCGGGCGTACCATGCGTCGAGCTCGGTGCCGGAGAACGCGTTGTCCAGGCTGAACAGCCGCTCCAGGTGCCGGACAGGCGCGAACCCGGCGGCCACCACGTCGCCGACCTTCTGGGTAGGCGAGTCCGGGGTGCGCAGCTCCGGGTACTCCTCCTCGATCTGGCGCAGCTCGCGCATCAGGGAGTCGTACTCGGCGTCAGAGATCACCGGGGAGTCGAGCACGTGGTACCTGTAGTTGTGCTCGGCGATCTGGTCCGCCAGGTCGGCGTGACGATGCCGGACCTGGTCATCGGCTTGCTTCACCGTAGCTGCTGCTCCGCCGCCGGGTGCCTCGTCGGCCGCGATCAGGTCCTCGGTGTCGCTCATGGGGCACCCTCCTCGATCAGCTCTGGGATGCGCCGGGCGGCGACCCGGCCCCGCGCGAGCGCCATCCGCGCCCTCGCGGGCGTGACGCCGGCCAGGCCGCACGCCGGGGTGAGGACGACCTGCTCGCTCATCGCGGCCAGGGGCAGCCCGATCCGCCGCCACAACGCGATCACCCGTCCAGCCACCGCGATGGCCGCACCGTCCACCGACTCAGTGTCCGGCGAATTGCCGTTCGAGTAAAAGGCGTCCGTGCTCATCTGGGGCGCTCCGCTAACCTGCGCGCCCGTGCCGGTCGGAGGCGCGCCCGTGGCGATCGCGCCGATGAACATTCCGAGCCCGGCCTCGACCGCCTCGCCGACGGCGTCCTCGTCGTCCCGCCGTAGCATCGCCGCGTCAAAGGAAACGGCAGTGGTCCCGGCGCCTGTTAGGCATGAAAAGGGGATTTCCGGCGCGCAGCAGTGCACGATCGTCGGCGCTGACGTGCCGGCCAGCACGGAGCGCAGGCCGTCGGCGGCTACCGGCTCGTCCACGGCCGCGAGCCTGCGCAGTCCGCTGGCGGTGGGCACGGCGCCCGCGAGCACGGCGGGCAGCGAGGGCTCGTCGAGCTGCACGAGCAGCGTCGCGCCTGGCAGCCGGCGGCGGACGTCGGCGACGTGCGCGGCGAGCCCCTCGGCCAGCGAGGCCACCAGATCGGCCACGGCGCCCTCGTCGGCAAGCGAGGGCTCGGCGCTGCGGTGCAGCTCCAGGCCGGCGGCCAGGGTCCACGGGCCGGACGCCTGGATCTTCAAGCACCCCGTATAGCCGGAAGCCGCCGTCTCGAGCGCGTCTAGGTCGGCGGCGAGCAAGTCCCGCGCCCGGCGCAGCTCACGGCCCGGGCGGGCGGCTAGCTGCCAGCCACGCGGCGTGGTCTGCACCGGCAGGTCGACCAGCAGGCCAGCGGTGCGTCCTATCAGGTCGGCGCCGGGGCCCCGGGCCGGCAGCTCGGGCAGGTACGCGAGCTCGGGTAGCTCGCCGAGCACGACGGCGATGGATTCGGCCATGTCGGTCCCCGGCATCGACCCCACGCCCGTCGCGCTCTGCGCGGGCCA
>JASIBM010000143.1 GCA_030045175.1 Streptosporangiaceae bacterium
GGCGCGGGAGTCGGGGTCGGAGTCGGAGTTGGCGTTGGGGTCGGGGTTGGCGTGGGGGTAGGCGCGTGCGCGGGCGTAGGCGTCGGGTTCGAGCACCCAGCTAATGTGTCGGCAAACGCGCTGGCACCAGCAAGGCTGATCCCAGCAGCGAGCAGTCTCCTTATGAGGGTTCGCCGACTAACTTGTCCAGCTATGAAACCCTTTATGAGCTCTTCGTCAGGCATGGTTCCCCCCATGGACGTGCACCTCGGCGACCTGAGCGATGTGACCGGCAATAGAGGTGGGTCAACAACGGCTAAGCTCCGGACGCGTATGGAATTTAACACTTGCGCAGATAATAAGCAACGTCAAGGACGCGATCATGACCTCGCGCCGCGTCAGGCTACGTTTACCCGGTCGGCGATGCGGGGTAACCGCTCGTCGTAGGCGTAGTTGCTGCAACAGCTGACGTAGCGGCGGATCAACCTGGCCTGCTCTTCGTAACTGGCGTGGTCGGTTCGTCGAGCGCGAAATACCGCAGGCGGTGATCGGGGCCTCGATCCGGTTCAGCCAGGATGAATTCGAAGGCGTGCACGCGCATGCCTGCGGTGCGGGTGTAGGTGGCGCGCAATCTTTCAGCAGGGCTCCAGGCCCAGGAGGCACCAGTGCGCACCCGCCGACGGCCACCAGATACCGAGCCTGCGCGATCGCGGCCACGTCCATGCCCGGGGCCGACAGGAAGCACCATCCGCGCCCGCCACCAGCTGACCACTGACCCGCTGCCCGGTGCACGATCGGGATCAGCAGCCGGCCTTCATCATCATCGATCGCCGGCAGCCGCAGCTACTCTGCCACCAGCCCAGTCTCGACGATCAGGATGCGAACACAAGTACCCTCGCTGCGCGAGCCCGACCGGGAAAAGGTGATCTGCTACGGCACTAGTTGAAGGTTCCTGAACTCAGGTATACCGTGCGAGTAAGGTTGGTCGCTCCGGGGGGTGAGATTTGTGCGTGCTGATCTCGAACTGGCGATGAGCGTTGCCCTCACAAGCCGCAGCGCCCGCGTTATGATGCTCGACGCGTCGGAAAGATTCGCAGGTCACTTCGACCTCACGGCGCCGGAAGCCGAGGCATTGACGCATATCGCCGGAGAGCTAGCGGAGCTTCTGCCCAGCTTCGTGCACAAGCGGGAACGAGGGCTCTGGCATACGTTCCCGATCACTCTTTCACTCCTGCGGGACGAGGCGTGCGCCGTGGTGGAGGATTACTCGGACGCTTGCGCTCCGTTAACCTCGGCGACGGCGGAGAACCTCAGGTTCGCTGACTTCCTCGTCGCTCGGACGCGCGACATGGCAGATCGGCTACTACATGGACAGATTATTGTCGAGATCGCCCGATTTGAGCGCGTGCGATGCCGGGTCTTCTGTACCGAGCGGCCATTGCGTCCAGGAGCCGACGAGGATTGCTGTGACTTGTGCCAGATCAATCGTGGTAGCCCGCTATGGCTGGATCGTAGTGCCGCTGTCGAGCGGTTCGGGTGGGACATCCGAGCCGTGCGCTCGCCACACTCGCTTCCGGGGCTGCGTCCAGATCCGGCCTGCCTGCTCTTCTTCCAGCGAGTTGCTGACGGCGAGGTCGAAGTCATGCGGATCACTGACGAGTGGGCCGGCGCCATCGAGCTGATCGCGTGTAAGCCGGGGGAGATGAGCACCGCGAAGATCGAGCGTCTGATCGGCTCAACCGCGCCCGTCGACGCAGCGCTCGGCAAGCTCCTTCGGCGCGGTGTCATCAAGGCGGCCAGGCAATGACGTTTGTCGGCGTCGGCTACCGGCCGGAGCTTGCTGACGTCTTCCACGGTCAAGCGCCCGCAGTGGACTGTGTTGAGCTGGTGGCGGACCGCTATTTCGGGAGTCGGGGCTTCGGCAGGTACTGGGAGTTGCGGCGCCTAACAAACGTTCCCACGCTTCTTCATGGCCTGTGCGGCAACGTCGCGTCGGTGCACGGGCCTGAGATTGGCTACCTGCGGCAGATCTCGCGGCTGGCTGACGCGGTTGATGCTGTCGCCTACAGCGACCATCTGGCGTTCACAGGCGTGCCGGGCCGCGCCCTCGGCCATCTTGCTCCTAACTTGTTTGACGACGAGCTTCTTGTCGCTGCAGCCCGCAACATCGCGAGGATCGTAGCTGAGACAGGGCGCAGGCCCTGCCTCGAAAACCTCGCGGTCAAGACCGTGTTCTCTGCGGCGCAGTACCTGCCGGAAGAGTTCTACCTCCGGCTGCTTGAAGTTTGTGATCAATGGGACTGCCTGGTGGACCTGACCAATGTGTGGATCAACTCGCAGAATCGCCTCGTGGACCCGTTTGGGTTTATTGATGCGCTTCCTGCGGCTCGGGTACGTTATGTGCATCTCGCTGGCGGTAAGCAGGTCGACGGCGAGTGGATCGACAGTCATTCGCAGCCAGTACACGATGAAGTGTTTGGGTTGCTTGATCATCTGCTCGTTAGGGCCACGCCCGTCGCGATCATCATCGAGCGGGACAGCAACTGGTCAGGCGCGGAAACTGAGCTGAGGTCTGATCTGAACCGGGTTCGGTATATTCTCGCGACGCATCAAACACGGAGCGACCTGAGATGACTACAGCGGGTCCTATGCCCGGCCAGGAGCGAATTCCACAGACGTCAGCCGAGCTTTCCTCTATCGTCCGCAGCATCGGCGAAGCCGCAGCACCTCACGCGGCTCGCCACGACCGTGAGGCCAGCTTCGTCGCTGAAGGATATGAGGCAATCAGGGCCTGTGGCTACGGCCTAATCGCCGTGCCCAGGGAGCTGGGGGGCGCTGGCTTTGACCTGGCTGCCGTTTGCCAGGCTGAGGCCGTCCTCGCTCGGTACTGCGCCAACACGGCGCTAGCGATTGCCATGCACCAGCACACTGTCTTGTCGCTTGCTTGGCGCTGGCGCCTGGGGGACCGCGCGGTTGAGCATACGCTCCGCAGGATTGCCCGTGGGGAACTAATCCTCTCGTCGAGCGGAACTGCGGATCTCGATAATCCAGGTATAACGGCCGAGCCTGTAGACGGTGGCTTGCTGGTGAGTGGCCGCAAGCGATTCTGTAGCGGTGTACCTGGTGCAGATGTCATCGCCACGATCGCACGTGTCGATGACGGCGAGCGGGGCTCGACGGCGACAGTGCTCATCCCGACATCCGACCCGGGAACCAAGGTCATACCTGACTGGGACGCCATGGGCATGCGCGGTTCGGGAAGCAATTCAGTCTCCTTCTCGGAGGTTCTGGTTCCTGACGCGAACGTCCTACAGTTTGGGCCGCGCGTGTCCTCGCCGCGCCGTTACCGTCACGGCGAGCCCAATGCCCACTCGCCTGTCACGCCGCGTCCTGGCGATACGAACGGCAGCGAGCGACTGCCCGCCTTGCATGTCGCGCTGGCCGTGATCGCGTCGGTTTACCTGGGGTCGGCCGGAGCGATGCGTGACAAAGCCCTGAGCATCGCGGCGACCCAGACTGCACCCGATCTTGTGAGGCAACGGATCGCCGGAGAGATGACTGCGGAGTTCCGCTCAGGCCGATGGGCTCTTGACGCCTTGCTGGCGCAGACCACGGACTTCTCTCTCGGATCGGAGGATCAGTTCATCACCACCATGCTGGCGAAGCGACAAGTGGTGCTGTCGGCCATACGCGTGGTCGAGCTGAGTATGGAACTGCTCGGCAGCCGGTCTTACCTTCGGGATCTGCCTTTCGAGCAGGCGCTCCGCGACGTACGCGCGGGCATAACCCATCCCCTCCCGCCAGAGAGGACACTCATCGAGGTCGGGGTATCGGCTCTGCGGTACTTCGCCTCCTCGGCGACTGAAGTTCCAGCGAGGTAAGTGCCGTGCTGCCCTACAGCCCGCTCCCGTGGCCCTTGCGCTGGATCGTGGACGAGCGTCGTCGCGACACGGGTTTCATGATGCTGCGACGCGGCATCGAGCCTAGTCAGCGCCCGATCTTCGAGGCGCGCGCAGCCGACCACCGGCTGATCGGGTTCACTCACTACGGACCCTTCCCGCTCTTCCATGAGGCCTACGACGGGCCAGACCTAGGCCATACTCCGCAAGCGGGCTGGGAACGTCCCGAGGTCCAGGCGTGTGAGGCGTGGGCGCACTGCTTCCGTGACCCTGACCGCTTCGTGCCACAAGGCAAGCCGAGGATCTTCATTAGCGGCTCTGATTTCGTAAACGAGCACGCAACGTGGGCGGCTGCCTTCGGCGAAGGTCGACCAGCCAAAAGATGGGATCTTATCTATAGCTGCCCGGCGACCTGGCTGAACGAGGTGCAGAAGAACTGGGATCTAGCCAGGGCCTGCGCAATGCGACTGGCGGACGCTGGTGCGCGCTTGGCCATGGTAGGCCGTGCTGAGGCACCAGGCCTACCGCGCCACCCCAACATTGAGTACCTGCCGCGATTGCCATGGATCGCAATGATGCGAGCGACAGCCTCGGCCCGCGTTGCATTTGTGCCGAACTGGTGGGACGCGTCACCACGGATCATCACCGAAGCGCTCGCCGTTGACATCCCGGTCCTGGTCAACCAGCGGATACTCGGCGGCTGGAAGTATGTGGCGCCGGAAACCGGGCGATTCTTCGAGGACGAAGGAGATGTCGTGGACGCCTGCTTCGCTGTGCTCGACGCGGTATCACACCCGCGAGACTGGCTGCTGGCGAACGGTTACGGTCAGGACAGTACCGCCCGGCGACTGGCCGCCAACCTGCGGGCACTAGCCGACCCTGTGCGCGGTGAGCTGACCTACGCGCTGCCCACGAGCGATCCTCCCCGCGACGAATGAACAGCGCCGAGCATCCGGACTTGCGGCTGCTGATCGCGGCCAACCCGGCCGCACCACCCCGGCTGATAGCCGAACTGGCTAGTGCTGAGGCGCTGGTGCTGCGAGCCGCCGCAGCGATGAGTCCGGCCATCACCCCTGGCTTGCTCGCAGAACTCGCCAAGGATCCGGACGCTGCCGTTCGTCGCTGCACGGCGGGGCATCCAATCTGCCCGCCCGACACCCTCACCTCGCTCGCCGGAGACGAGGATGCGCTGGTCCGCCTCGCCGTGGCTGCCAACTCAGCCACAGCTGCCAGCGTGCTCGACATGCTAGCCGGTGATCTCGCGGACCGCGTCCGAGCGGCGGTCGCCGGCAATCCCAGCTGTCCCAGTGCCCGGCTGCTGATGCTCGCGAGCGATGATGTGGCCCGGGTCCGCCATTGCCTGCTGCAGAGCCCGGAGGCCACCCCTGAGGCGCTCGATCGGGCTTACCGGCACCACAGTTTCCTATGCAGGCTCTTCCTGGCCGGCAATCCGGCTGCCGCGCGGGCCGCGCTTGACGGACTAGCCGAGGATGCCGAGCCTGCGATCAGGCTGGCCGTCGCACGCAACCGCCTCGCGCCGCCGCTCGCCCTTGAACGGCTCGCCCACGATCCCGACGAGCAGGTTTCGGCTACCGCCCTGCGCCACCCCGCCACGCCGCATTATCTAGTGGCATCCGCTGCTGCCGACGGCAGCCGCCTGGCAGCACGCAAAGCTGCGGCGGGAAACCCGATTTGTCATCCGGCTCAATTCGTTGCGCTGGCGTCTGACCCGGATACGTCAGTCCGCCGAGCGGCGTCCGGCAACCTTGCGCTGCCCGAGGCGGGCGCGTCCTTGCTAGCTCGCGACACTGATACGTTGGTCCGCGCAGCGCTCGGCGGCAACCGATCGTGCCCGCTTCCTCTACTCGCAGTCCTAGCGACGGATGTGGACCCGCGAGTGCGCCGTCGTGTGGCGCTCAATGACCGGGCCTGGCCGGTACTGCTCGACAAGCTCGCAGAAGACTCCGACGCTGCCGTCCGAGTCGGGGTCGCGAAAAACCCGGCTGCCGGCGCCAGCGCTCATCGGCTTTTGCTGGCCAGTCGCTGCTCGCCCATCCTGGAAGCGCTAGCGATGGGCTCTAGGCATGAGGATGTGCTGACGATGCTCGGCACGCAACTCCCAGATATCCGAACGCAGCAACCTGGCTAAGCCGACGAGACGGCGATCGGGCTGTAGAAGGTGTAATCGAGCGTCACGTGCAGCCGGGCAGGGAACTCGGCCTTGACCGCCACCGCCAGGCGAGCCGGGACGCCTGCCGCCGGGCATGTCGCTGCCGGTGCTGGTGTACCAGGCCCGACCAGCGCGATCGCGTTCTCCGCCATCACCGCCTCCCGACAGCATCGCCCCCTGGAGACCAGCGCCGACACAGCCCAGGCGGCACTCCGCCATGCCCTAAGCGACCCACCCGGCGCTGACAGTGCTCACGTGCATCGTCACCAGCGATCGCAGGGCGCAGCCCAGCATGTTGAGCGGCCCGTAGAGCGCGGTGTACGTCCCAGGCGGATACACCTGGACCCAGTGCACCTGCTCTTGGTGCCCGATGCAGTTGTTACTGATCAGCACGTCACTGACTCCCAGTGTCGCGTGCGCGGCGGCGCCCGGCGCGAGCGTGATGGTGGCCAGCGGCGTGATGCCACTGCGGTCCGCCGGCGCCCCGATGACGCTGCCGTGCGGCGCGGTGACGAAGGCGACGCCGGGATACCCGTACAGGGTGCACGTCGACCCGGACACGTTGGTGAGATCGAGCGCGTAGTAGATCGTGCCGGCGGCGCCATTGGCCATCCCCACCGTCAGCTTTAGCGCCTTCGTAAGACACCGCGAAGGACCCGCCGGGACCGATTGGGTTGGGCTCGGCGAGCTTGACGGCGAGGCGGAACTCGACGGCGCTGAGCTCGAAGGCGCTG
>JASIBM010000144.1 GCA_030045175.1 Streptosporangiaceae bacterium
GCAAACTTTCAGAAATGCTACTGAATAGGGTGTTGGTCACGATAGGCACCGGGACACGTCAGTTCTGGCTGACCACGAAGGCGGCGTCCGTCGGTCCCTTCCGGCCGGGAAGCTCGATGTCGCCCATGGCTGTGCACGTGCCTGCGGCTGGACAGGAGATGCTGTCTACCCCACTGTCGGCCGCGCCGAGCGCGGCGACTCCTGGCACCTGCCGCGCCACGCCCCAGGCGCCGCCCACCTGGCTGGCCAGGAATGCCTGGCTGTGGCCGGTTCCGTCGGCGTATGTGCCGCCGATGGCGCAGTTGCCCGGAGAGGTGCAGGACATCGCGGTGACCGCGGCGTCGTCGCCGACGTCCAGGGCCAGCAGGCCGGGTATCGGCCGTGCGGCGCCCCACTTGCCGCGCACCTGGCTTACGACGAACGGCACTTCGGGGCCAGCGCTGTCCGCAGCAGGCCGCTGCGAGTAATAGCCGGCGGCAGTGCAGTCGCCTGGGGCGGTGCAGGACATCGCGGTGACGCTGGCCATCCCGCGCTTGCTCCGCGCGGCGATACCCGCGATCGGCTTCGCGGCGGCCCACCTGCCATGCACCTCGTCCACGACGATCGCTCGCCCGACCCCGGCCGGACCGGGGTAGGAGCCCCCGGCGGCGCAGTCGCCGGGGGCCGCGCACGACACCGCGCTGACCAGCGCGGCCAGGTCCGGCCTGAGCGTGAACCGGGGCAGGCCCCCAACCGGGCGCGCCCAGGTCCACAGGCCGTGGATCTGGGTGAGCAGGAATCCGCCTCCCCGGCCGTGCCGGGTGAGGTAGAACCCGCCGGCCGCGCAGTTTCCCGGGCTCACGCAGGACAGCGACGTGATGCGGGCATTCCCGCCGGCGTTCAGGACCGCGATGCCTGGCGCCTCCAGGGCCGGCAGCCACCGGCCGTGCACCTGGCTGGTGACGAAGGCCTCGGTCTTGGCGGACCCCGCGGCTTTCACCGTGTAGTAGCCGCCTGCGCTGCACTCACCTAGGCCCGTGCACGACAGCGTCGTGACCGCGCCGGCCCGGCCGGTGTTCAGCGATGCGAAGTCGGGCAGCGGGCGCGCCCTGCCCCAGGCGCCCCGGAACTGACTGATCACGAACGGCTCGGCGAGCGATGCGCCGGCCTTGCCGTCCCGAACCGGCCGGTACGTCCCCGCGGCGGTGCAGTTGCCGGCCGATGCGCACGACACGACGCCGACGCTTGAGTCCAGGCCCTTGTCGAGCGGCGCGAGGCCAGGAACATGCCGAGCCGGACCCCAGGCCCCGCCGATCTGGCTGAGGAGGAACGCGCGGGCCTGAGGGATGGCAGGGTCGCGCAGCCAGTACGAACCGCCGACGATGCAGTTGCCTGGCGAGGAACACGAAATCGCGCCGTTCGCCAGGTGCCCGGCCTGGCCGATGACCGGAAGACCGCGGACGAGCTCCGCCTTCCTCCACTCGCCGCCCGCGATCTGCGCGCCGTCATGCCTGCCCGCACCGGGTGACCTGCCCGCGCCAGCCCCGTCGCGCATGCTGTACACCCCGGCCGCCAGGAAGCACACACCCGCTACCGCTGCCCAGAGCATGCGCATGACGCCATCCTCCTCGCCAGGGAGCGACGAGATCCTCTCAGGCCGACAGTATCGCCCATAAGCCATTTCGGCGCGCGAATCATGCCCGCAGGATGCACGGCGATGCGACCTCGCTGGTCAGCCGAGGCTACCTGGCTGCCCGTGCAGTGAGACCGGAAGGTGCGCGGGCCCGCGAAGGTTGATCCGGCCATTCCATGTCACGTCCCCGTCGAGCGCCAGGCCGGGGAAGCGGCTGGTGAGGCGCTGAACGGCGATCGTGGCCTCGAGCCTGGCCAATGAAGCGCCGAGGCAGTGATGCGGTCCAGCGCCGAAGGAGACGTGCTGGCGCGCGTTCTCCCGCGCGAGCCTGAGCTCGCTGGCGTCGTCGCCCCAGAACCGCTCGTCCCGGTTGGCGGACGCGAGGCTCGCCATGACGAACGCGCCGGCCGGGATCGTGGCCTCATCGAGCTCGACAGGTTCCAGGGTGATTCGCCTGCTCGCCTGCACCGGGCTGTCGTAACGGAGCAGCTCCTCGACGGCGTTGGCGGCCAGGGCCGGGTCATCGCGCAGCAGGGCAAGCTGATCCCGGTGGCCCAGCAGCGCGAGCGTGCCGCCAGCGATGAGGTTGACGGTCGTCTCGTGCCCCGCGATGTACAGCAGCAGGGTCTGCGCGATCAGCTCGTCATCGCCCAGGACGTCGCCGTCATCCTCGGCCTGGATCAGCGCGGTGAGCAGGTCATCAGCCGGGTTGGCGCGCTTCCAGGCGATCATGCCGGCCGCGAGCTCGGTCAGCTCGGCGTCGGCGGCAGCGATCGCCGCCATGAGGGCGGGGTCGTTGACCGGCTCCAGTGAGCGGACGAGGGTGCCGGTCAGCTGCCTGATCCGGTCCTGGTCCGCGGACGGCGTGCCGAGCATCTCGGCGATCACGGCGAAGGGGAGCGGGAAGGCCAGCGCCTCGACCAGGTCTACCTGGCGCTCTCGTTCCGCCGCGTCCAGCATCGCGTCGACAAGCTCGGCGACGCGTGGCTGCAGCGCCTGGATCGCCCGGGGCGTGAACGCCTTCGACACCAGCCGCCGCAGGCGCGTGTGGTCGGGAGGATCCCGGTCCAGCATGGATAGCCCGTTCGAGCGTATCCGGGCGGGCATCTGGTCGTCGCTCATCTGGTCGCGCAGCTGTGTGAACGGGCCCTCTGCCAGGTTCTGGTCCTCGACCGACTGCCCGGCCCTGAGCAGCCAGGACACATCGTCATAGCGCGTCAGCAGCCAGAAGCCAAAGGGGTGCTCGTACACCGGCGCGGCGTCGCGCATGGCCGCGTACTGCGGGTAGGGATCGTCGGTGAAACCCGGCGCGAACGGGTTGAACAACGGCGCAGGCGGGGCGGTCATGCGATCCAGTCTATGGCGGACAGCGGCCTGGCCTCAGCGGTCGTTATTGTAGCCGTACGCGGCTGCGCCGCGAGGCCGCCTGGGACCCGCACGGCCATGCGCATAAAAGAGTGCGTATCACAGAATCACGCGAAAGTCTCTGGCGCCCGCCCCATCCATATATCATTCGGTACGGGCAGCGGTTCAGGTCCAGGGAGCTCTCACGTGATACTCGAACGGAAGAACGCAATTATCTACGGGGCGTCGGGGGCAATAGGCGGCGCGACCGCACTGGCATTTGCCCGGGAGGGCGCGCGGGTCTTCCTGGCGGGCCGCACGCAGGCCACTCTTGACGAGATAGCCGACAAGATCCGCGCTGGCGGAGGCACCGCCGAGACGGCGCAGGTAGACGCCATGGACCAGGCCGAGGTCGCGGCGCACGCCGACCACGTGGCCATGCAGGCCGGCCGCATCGACATATCCTTCAACGCGGTCAGCTACCCGGCGCTGCATGGCGTGCCGCTGACCGAAATCTCACTCGACGATTTCATGGCGCCGATCGTCGCGGCGAGCCGCACTCATTTCGTGACCGCTACCACGGCCGCTCGTCATATGTGCGCGCAGGGCTCTGGCGTGATCGTGATGCTGTCGGCGACCTCCTCGCTGGAGTCTCGCCACATGATGGGCGGCTTCAACCTGGCCTGCGCAGGCATTGAGGCGCTGACCCGCAGCCTGGCCGGCGAAGTCGGCCGCAAGGGCGTCCGGGTCGTCGGATTGCGGCCGAACTTCACTCCCGAGACCGCTCCGGGTACCTCCGACGCCGACTTCCCTGAGCTGGTCGGCGACACGCTGCTCGGACGCCTGCCCCGGCTGGCCGAGGTGGCTGGCACAGTGGCGTACCTGGCCTCGGATGTGGCGGGCGCGATCACCGGCGCGGTCGTCAACCTGAGCTGCGGAGCCGTCTTCGGCTAAGGCGCCTGGCGGGCGCGCGATGGCGCTGGCCGCGACCCGGCGAACCTGAGAGCATGGCGCCGTGGCTGACGACATCATGGTGCGGCGCGTGGACTTCGGCTACTTCGTGCGACCGGCGCAGGAGACGGGGACCGGCCGGCCCAGGGTCGAGCCGTGCCTGGGCTACCTGGTCAGCCACCCGCAGGGAAGGATCCTGTTCGACACGGGAATGGGCTCGCACCCGGACGTCGATGCGCACTACCGGCCCCGCCGGATCGAGCTTGCCGAGGCGCTGGCCGCGATCGGCCAGGAGATTTCCGACCTGACGCTGGCCGCGAATTGCCATCTGCACTTCGACCACTGCGGCGGCAACCCGCTGCTCGGCGCGATCCCCGTGCTCGTCCAGCGGGCCGAGCTCGACGCGGCTCGCGCGGACCCCGGCTACACCCTGCCCGAGCTCATCGAGGGCAGCCGTTTCGAGCAGGTGGCCGGCCAGGCCGAGGTGCTGCCAGGGGTCTTCCTCATGCCGACGCCTGGCCACACAAGCGGCCACCAGTCGCTGATCGTCCGCCGGGCCGAGGGAACGGTGATCGTGGCCGGGCAGAGCCACGACACCGCCACGCAGTACGCGGCCGACCAGCTCGCCTGGCGAGCCGGTCGCGACGACCACGGCCAGCCGCTGCCCGCCATCCCGGCCTGGATCGACTCCCTGTCGCGACTCGACCCCCGGGCGGTCTACTTCGCTCACGACCGCTCGGTCTGGATCCCGTTAGGGGCGCGCCCACGCGCGTCACCATGATCACGGTGGCTTTACCGAGCTATCCGACGGCAACCCACCGTGATCACGGTCCAGGGGACCTCGTGATCATCGCCCGATTGCGAGAGCGGTCATCGGGCGCATTCGACCTTCCAGAGGGAACGGTCTACCCGGCGTTGCACCGCTTGGAGCGCGACGGCCTGGTCGCCAGCGAATGGGACGCCAGCGCCCCGCGCCGCCGCCGGGTCTACCAGCTCACCGCGACCGGCGCCCGCGCGCTGGCCGCCAAGCGGCGGGACTGGCGTGACTTTGCCCGCGGCATGCAGGCCGTACTCGGCCAGAGCGTCGCGGGGGAGGCCTGATGAGCGAGATCGACAGGTACCTGGACGAGTTGTTCGACCGGATGTCAGGCACCGGTGCGGCCGGCCGGCGTGCGCTGGCCGAGGCCGAGGATCACCTGCGGGCCGCTGCCGCCGACGCGATGGCGGCGGGGCTGCCAGCCGACCGGGCCGAGCGCGACGCGGTCGCCAGGTTCGGCCGGGCCGCCATGGTGGCCAGGCGGCTGCGCGCAGCCCATCGCGCCACCTTGCTGAACCGGGTCTTGTCGGCTGGATGGCTGCTGGCCGGCCTGGCCGCTGCCGGGCTCGGCGTGGCCTATCTGGCAGCGGCCGGGCGACTGGACTGGTCCATGCAGGACTGCGCCGTCGTCTTGACCAGGTTCTGCTACCTGCCTAACGCCATGGTGCGCGACGCCGAGTGGGCGGCAATCGCTGCCGCGATCGGCGCCGTGCTCCTGCTCACCAGATGGATCGCGGTCTCCCACGCGGGGCTGGCCCAGATTCGGTGGGGATTCGTCATCCTCGCCGGCCTGGCGATTGCCCT
The DNA here is from genome assembly GCA_030045175.1 of Streptosporangiaceae bacterium. GTDB lineage: Bacteria > Actinomycetota > Actinomycetes > Streptosporangiales > Streptosporangiaceae > Chersky-822. The sequence goes on from JASIBM010000144.1 coordinate 5,529, forward strand.
GGCAGCGCTGGCCGCAGTGGCGGTCGGCCGGGCTCCGGTACCCCGTTTCCTCTTGCTGCTCCCGTACTCCAGTACCACTGGCATCGTCATCGTCACCGCAATCTTCGAGTGCCTGGCCGCCACGGCGATCCTGGCTAGCCCGAGACCGCGCCGCGGCGCCCGGTAGCCGCCGAATCGATGAGCTATCGCCCAGGCTCAGGTGCTGCGGTTGTGGGCACGGTGCCGCCGCTGCGCCAGTACTGTCCGTCGGCGCGGGACAAGAAGCCGTCGTCGACCAGGTGCCGCCGAAGCGCGGCATGGTCAGGGTGGATGGCGCTCAGGAACAAGTTGACTTCGCGCTCCGGGTAGCGCACGCCGGGCTCGAATGCCTGGGCGATCTCGTCGAGCAGCAGGAGCCGCCGTGACTGGCGGGCGGGCATGGCCGTGATCTTGCCGTTGCCAAGGAACACGCGCAACCGGTGGTCCCTGGCCACCGCCTCGATGATGGGCGCGGGGTCAAGCTCGGTCATGACCACATTGTCTATCACCCGGTTCGAGATAGTCAGGGACTGGCGACCCGCGGTGGCTGCCACGACGCGACCAGAACCGGGCGCTGGCTCAGGCCTGGCCGAGGATGCTGGTGCCCGGGTGGGACGGATCGCTGCTGAGGAAGACGTGGGAGGCGCCGGCCGTGAATTCATCGCGGGAGATCCGGCCGTCGCCGTCGGCGTCCAGGCGCGCGAAGGCGGCCTGCACCACCTCGGGGGCCACGCCGGGTACCGCCCGGAAAAGCGCCACGTATTCGTTCTGCTCGATGAACCCGTCGCCGTCGGCGTCCATGGCGCCGGCGAGCAGGCCCATCAGCTTGGCCACCTGCTGGTTGTAATACTCCTGCGGGTCGCCGCCGCCGGCGAGCATGGCCGCGGCGAACTCCGCCCGGCTGATCTGGCCGTCGCCATCGGCGTCGCAATCCGTGCGCAGTTGCTCCCACCAGGACGCGTAGCCGTCCATGATCGCCGCGCCCGCCGGGCTGCCTGCGATGTGCAGCTGCTCGCAGACGCGGGTTGCCATCGCTGTCATGTCATCGGAGGTGAGGACGCCGTCCGCGTCGGTATCGAATTGCGTGAAGACCGCGTGGATGTTGCGCTCAAGCAGGCCGGGGTCACTCATGCTGGTATCCCTTTCATCGGGTCACTGGTTCAGGCCTGGCCGAGGATGCCGGTGCCGGGGTGGGCCTGGTCGCTGCTGAGGAACAGGTGGGCGACGCCGGCCATGAGCTCTTCGCGGCTGACCCTGCCGTCCCCGTCGGCGTCCAGGCGGGCGAAGGCGGCCTGCACCACCTGGGCGTCCATGCCGGGTGCCGCGCGAAATGCCGCCACGTACTCGGCCTGCTCGATGAACCCGTCGCCGTCGGCATCCATGGCGTCGACTATCAGGCTGATCGGCCTGGCCGCCTGCTGGCTGAAGTACGCTTGCGGGTCGCCGCCGCCGGAGAGCATGGCCGCGGCGAATTCTGCCCGGCTGATCCGGCCGTCGCCGTCGGCGTCGCAATCGGCGCGCAGTTGCTCCCACCAGGACACGTAGCCGTCTTGGATGGCTGCGGCCGCCGGGCTCCCTGTCATGTGCAGCTGCTCGCAGACTCGAGTCCCCAGCGCCGTCATGTCATCGGAGGTGATGACGCCGTCCGCGTCGATGTCGAATACCGCGAAAATCGCGTCGATGTTGCGCTCACGCAGGTCGGGGTCACTCATGCCGATATCTCCCTCGCTACCCGAATTAGCGTACGGACATGGGCGTCATGCATCAGTATCCTCCGTTAGCCCTGGCAGGTACACCCCGAAAGGCGCGGCCGGCAAAGCACCTGACCAAGGGCGTTTGACGTGCCTTAACGGACCGGAAAGCTGCCGTGAATTGGCTGGTAACCGCCGAAG
>JASIBM010000145.1 GCA_030045175.1 Streptosporangiaceae bacterium
GCGGCCGCCGCCAGCCCGGCCGCGAGGCCGGGGTCATCGAGGACGCCGAGCACGGCGGCGGCCAGCAGGGCAGGGTCGCCAGGCGGCACGAGCAACGCGGCGTCGCCGGTCAGGTCTCGCACGCCCCCGACGTCGGTCGCGACGATCGGCCGGCCCGCCCGCAGCGCCTCCTGGACGATCAGCGGCTGGCCCTCCCAGCGGCTCGGCAGCACGAAGACCGAGCACGCGGCCAGCAAGGCGGCGACGTCGGCCCGCCACCCGAGGAACAGCGTCCCCGTCCCCAGTTCCCGCGCCCTGGCGGACAGCGCGCCGGCGAGCGGCCCGTCACCGGCGATCACGACGAGCGGCTCTGGGCGCCTGGCCCGCCATGGCTCGGTCGCGGCGGCCGCGAGCAGCGTGTCGAGGCCCTTCTGCGGCGCGAGCCTGCCCACCGCGAGCACCACGGGTCGTCCGCCGGCGGCCAGTTCAGCGGGGGAACGCACGTCCGGCGCAGGCCCAGCGAGCACGGCCTCGGCTGGCCGTGGCTCGGCGGCTGGCGCCGCCGCCGCTGGCACGACGGCCCGCCCGACCTGGCTGGCTCCAAGGCGGCGCATCCGCGCCTCCAGATCGGCGCAAACGCACAGCACGGCGTCGGCCCTGCGCGCGACGACCCGCTCGAGCACGCCGTAGATCGACCCCGTCCACGTCGCGGCCGGGGCGGCGTTGTGCACGGTGACGACCAGCGATGGCGCCCTTCCGCCCGGCCAGCGCGTCACTGCCAGCGCCGCCAGCGCACCCGCGCGCACGCCGTGCGCGTGCACGACATCGGGACCGGCCGCCAGTAGCAGCCGGCGCAGCCGCCGGACGGCCGCCAGATCCCGGGCCGGCCGAGGCCGGGCCGCGATCGTCACCGCCCCGAAGCCGAACCGGTCGCCACCCGCGGCCGCCAGCAGCGGCGCCACATCGGCCGGTCCGAACGCGCGAACTTCACAACCAGAATTAACACAGCCCGTTGCCAGCATCGCCACGTGGCGCCCGGTGCCGCCCGCCGTGCTGCCGAACACGTAGGCCACCCGCAGCGCGTTCACGCTGGTCTTCCCGCTCGCCACCGGGCGCCCTTTGAGGCGCCGCCTTCCCTCGTCGCGAAAACCACGCTCCTCAGTCCAGGCGGCGCCGGCGCCCTGCGCTCGCTCGCGCTCGGCTCGCCTGCGGCTCGCTCGCGCAGATCTTCCCGCTCGCCTCCGGGGTGTTTTAGTGCGACCCTTCGGTGCCGAGCGGCAGCCCGCCTTCTGGCCGGGCCGCGTTCTCGTCGGCCCTGGATGGCGCGATGGGCCGGCGGCCGAGCATGTCCAGCCAGCGCAGCGCGGGCGTGCGCTCGATCACCTTGGTGAAGCTGACCTTCTCGCTCGCGGCGGTGAGCCCGGCGATCGCGGCGAGCACGCTCACCCGCGCGGGCCGCGGCAACGCGGTCGCCGCTACGCCCAGCATCGCCCCGAGCGCGTTGGCTCCGGCGTCGCCGAGCATCGCCCGCTCACCCAGGTCCTCAGGCAGCAGGGCGATCGCCGCGCCGACTGGCGCCGCCGCAGCGGCCCTCGCCCGCCGGTCACTCGCCGCCAGGGCGGCACCGGCCAGCACCGTGACCTTGATCGCCCGGCCAGGGCGCAGGTCGAACAGGTTGACCAGGTTCGCCGCGCCCGCCACCAGGCCCGCGTTGATCGCCACGTCCGCCGCGCGGCCCGCGCGACCCCCGGACCCCGGCCGGCTAAGGACAAGGGCGGCGGCCAGCCCGGCCGCGCCGATCCCGGCGATCTTCACGGCGCCGGTCGTCACCTCGCCGCTGGCCAGCGCTCCGAGATGGCCGCGAAAGCCCCGCCGGTCGCCAGCCCCCGCGAGGTCGTCGTAGCACCCGAGCGCGCCAGCGACGACCCCGGCCAGCGCGAGCGCCAGCCGGTCACGCCCGGCGAGTCCGGGTACCGTGACGGCCGCGGCGGCAGCCGCTGCCGCCGCGGCGGGCCCTTCGAGCAGCGTGACGCTCTCGCCGCGATGGTTCGTCCTGGTCCATGCCTTCTCGTCACCGGGCGGCCGCCGGGTCAGCGCGCTGTAGCCGAGCCGCGCGCCTGCCGCCGCGACGACCGCGCGCGGTACGGGCCTGCCGGTCATCGATGGGCTCCCTTCCTGGGTGAATGACTCGGGCTCGCAGACGGGCTCGGGCTGGAGGTCGGGGCCGGGCTCGGCACGACGCCCGTGTCCACCCCGTAGTGGGCCGACTTCGCCTGCGACCCGAGCAGCTGGCTCAGCGTCTGCACCACGACGATCTGGCCGATCTCGGTGTCCGCGTTGTCCACGGTGGTGACGGTGACCCCGGGGGCGGCGCCGCTGGTCACCGCCTGGATGGCACTGCCTGGCCCTGATCCGGCGACCGAACCGGCCAGCAGCGCGCCCTGGCTGGCTTGCTGCAGGTCCTGGGTCAGCGAGACCAGCGTGAGGTTGTCGGCGCTGTTGACGTTGCCCGGCGGGCTACCCGGGATCACCACGACAGCGAGCGCGGCCGAGCCGCCCAGCGTCGTGCCGCCGTTAGGCCCGGTGATCTGCAGGAATCCCAGATTGCCGAGTCCGCTGAGCACGCCCTGGCTCTGCGCGGGCGTCATCGTGTTCACGCCGGGCCTGGCCGCGATCGCCGCGGCGAGCACCTGGGCGGCGGCCTGCTGGCCGGCGACCGGGCCCGAGGCCGAGGCCGCCGAGCCAGGCAGCGTGACGCCGGCCGGGGTCAGGTGCCGCGCCTCGCTGGTGAGCGTCTGCTCGGTGCTGACGCCGGTGTTGAGGAACTGCGTGTTCAGGCTGACCTGGCCGGTGAGGGTGGCGCCAGACAGCCGCAGCGCGGCCACGATGCCGTTGACCGTCGTGGCGTCCGCGCCAGGCGCGGTCACGAGCACGACCTTCTCGCCTTCGAGCAGGTGGCCGAGCAGGTATCCCGCCGACGCCTGGCCGAACGCGTTGTCCGCGCTGATCTGGCGCTTGAGCAGGTCGTTTTGCGCCGAGAGCTGGTTGTTGCGCTTCTGATCGCTGAGCGAGGCGCTGCTCAGCCTGTTCGCGAGCTTCGGTGACAGCGCCTCGACGCCGATCACGAGGCCGATCGCGAGCGCGAGGAACACCGCCACGATGGACACGAGGTGGTACCTGAAGTCGATCAACGGAACAGTCCTGTTAGCCAGTGCCAGAAGGGAGTCAATTCGGCAAACCTGAAAATGGTGGGACCCATCGGCAGCGCAACGGCGGCGGTCACGATCGTCGTCGCCGCTGCGAGCACGAGCAGCACCAGCCACGCCGTCGAGATCCGGCTGTGGTAGAGCCTGCTGACGCCCTTCGGCTCGACCATCTTGTCGCCGACCCGCATCCTGGTGAGGATCGCGCTCGCCATTCCAGGCCGGCCTTTGTCGAGGAACTCTACCAGGTTGAATCGCATGCCGACGGCGACGATCAGCCGGGCGCCGAGCTCGTCGGCGACAAGCAGCGCGACATCCTCGCTGGTCCCCTTGACCGCGCAGAGCACGGGGTCAAGGCCGAGCGCGCGGACGCGCGCCAGCCCCGGCGCCGCGCCGTCCGGGTAGGCGTGCACGACGACCTCGGCGCCGCAGGTCAGCGCCCGGTCCGAGACCGAGTCCATGTCCCCGATGATCATGTTCGGCCGGTACCCGGCGTCGAGCAGCGTGTCCGCACCGCCATCCACGGCCACCATGACCGGCTTGAACTCCCTGATGTAGGCGCGCAGCGCCTGCAAGTCCTCCCGGTGCCGGTAGCCGCGCGCGAGCACCAGGGCGTGCTTGCCCTCCAGCTTCGTCCTGACCTGCGGCACGCTGATCCCGTCGATCAGCTCCTCGAAGTCGCGCCCGATGAAGTCGATCGTGTTGGCCATGAACGCCCTGATCTGACGGGCCAGGCCCGCCTTGGCCGCCGCCATCGCGGCGGCGACAGACTCGCTGGTCTGCACCGTGCCCTTGGCCACGACCGCGTCGCCGGCGTACAGCGTGTCGCCGTCCAGCCGGACCAGCCGGCCCTCGGCGACCTTGTCGAACACGTCCGGCCCGACGTCATCGATCAGCGGGATCCCGCCCTCGACGAGCAGCTGCGGCCCGAGGTTCGGGTACCGGCCGGTGATGCTGGCGGCGACGTTCAGCACGGCGGCGACGCCGCAGCGCACCAGGGACTCCGCGCTGACCCGGTCCAGGTCAGCGTGGTCGATGATCGCGATGTCGCCCGGCTGCAGCCGCCTGGTCAGGTTCTTGGTGCGCCGGTCGAGTCGCGCGGGCGCCACGACGCCCGGCAGGTCCGACGACCCGTTCCTGCGCCTGGCTACCACTCGTCGTGAGTACGAGATCATTCCGTTACTGATTGTGCCATAACGAGCACGCAGCGAATCCACCGAGACTACCGCCCACCCCCGGCCGAGGGCACCGCGCAGTCCGCGCGGCCCAGCCCTATCAGGCTTAACGAGCCGCTCCGGGCCGCCGGTTCCCTCGCTCATGGCGGCCCGGCGCTGCCTCGCTCCGCGGCCGCGGCGGCGAGCAGCTCGCCGGCGTGCGCCCGGCCGAACTCGGAGTCCTCGAGGCCGGCCAGCATCCTGGAAAGCTCCCTGACCCGGCCGGCATCGTCCAGCCTGGTCACCCCGCTTGAGACCACGGAGCCGTCCTGGGCCTTCTCGACCACCAGGTGCGTGTCGGCGAACGCGGCGACCTGCGGCAGGTGGGTGACCACGATCACCTGCGCCAGCCTGGCCAGCCTGGCCAGCCTGCGCCCGATCTCGACGGCGGCCTTGCCGCCCACGCCGGCGTCCACCTCATCGAACACGAAGGTCGGCACCGGGTCGGCGCCCGCGAAGACGACCTCGATGCCGAGCATGACCCGCGAGAGCTCGCCACCCGAGGCGCCCTTGTGCAGCGGCAGCAGCGGCGCGCCCGGATGAGCGGCCAGCTTGATCTCGACGTCGTCGGCACCGTGCGGGCCGTAATCCGGCAGCGGGCTGATGATTGCGGCCAGCCGCGCGTGCGGCATCGCGAGCTCGGCGAGCTCGGCCGTGACGGCCGCCTCGAACCGCCCGGCCGCGCCCTTCCTGATGGCGCTGAGCTGGCCGGCGAGCTCAGCGACCGAGCCGGCCAGCTCGCGCTCCTGCGCCGCGAGGCTCGCGATCTTGTCGTCGTCGCTGTCAAGCTCGGCGAGCCGCGCCCCGGCGCCCTTGGCCCAGGCCAGCACCGCGTCCAGGTCCGGCGCCTGCGCCGGGCCGGCGGCGCCGGCCGCGCCGTAGGCCTTGATCAGCCTGGTCAGCTCCGCGCGGCGGTCCTGGACGACCGCCAGCCTGGCCGGGTCGGCTTCCACCGAGTCCACGTAGGAGGCCAGCTCGGCGGCGATGTCGGAGATCAGGTAGGTGGCCTCGGTCAGCCGGGCGGCCAGGGCACCGAGCACCGGATCGTGCTGCGCGACGGCCTCGAGGGCGTGCCTGGCCGCGCCGAGCAGTGCCAGCACGTCCGCCTCTTCGTACCGGCCGCTCGACGGGTCGCCGATCACCGCGTCGTGCGCCGTCGTCGCCGCTGTGTGCAGCGCATCCGCGTTCGACAGCCGTTCCGCCTCGGCGCTCAGCGCCACGTCCTCACCCGAGGCCGGCGCGAGCCGCTCGATCTCGGCCAGCCCGTGCCGCAGGTCCTCGGCCTCCCTGGCGCGCTCGCGGGCCAGCGAGGTCAGCTCGTCAAGCTCCGCCCGCACCGCGCGGTGCCGCTGGTAGGCGCGCTGGTAGTCACCGAGCACCGGGCTGAGCTCGGTCCCGGCGTACCGGTCAAGCGCCTCACGCTGCCTGCCGGGCTTGAGCAGCTGCTGCTGGTCCGCCTGGCCGTGGACGGCGACCAGGTCGTCGGCCAGGTAGGTAAGCAGCGAGACGGGCACCGACCGGCCGCCCGCGAACGCGCGGGACCGGCCCTCGGCCGAGACCGATCGCTGCAGCACCAGCGTGCTGCCCTCGTCGTCGAGGTCACCGCCTGAGTTGTTCACCTGCGTCGCCACCTCGCCGCCTGGGTCCACCCGGAGGCGCCCTTCGACGCTGGCGCGCTCGGCGCCCGGCCGTACCCGCGTCGGGTCCGCCCTGCCGCCGAACAGCAGGTTAAGCCCGGAGACGACCATTGTCTTACCCGCTCCGGTCTCCCCGGTCACCACGTTGAATCCCGGCGACAGCTGCAGGACCGCCTCGTCGATCACGCCGAGGCCGCTGATCCTGACTTCCTCAAGCATCGCCGGCTGGCTCCTCGTCTCGCATCCGCTCCGCGGCCCTCCGCAAACCTCCGCCCCGGCTATCGTCCCAGCTGTCGCCGCGACCATCGTCCCACCGGCCGCGCCGACCACCGGCCTGGCGATCACCACGACCGCCGTCGCCGCGCATGTCGGCCCGGCCGCGCCACCCGGCCACCGGCAACCCGAACTTGGCGACCAGCCGGTCGGTGAACGACGCGCCGATCCCCGCGCCCGCCGCTTCGTCCTCGCCTGGCCTGGTGGCGCGCAGCCTGGCCAGGTGCACCGGCTGCGAGCCCCGGCGCACCTCGATGCGAGCACCGGGTGGCAAGTCCACGGTACGACGCCCATCACACCACAGAACGGCGCCCGATACCGCGCCGCGCGCGCCGCTGGCGCCGATAACTTCCGCCGCGAGCACCGATTCCGGTGATACCACCATAGGGCCAGCGAAAAGGGCGTGAGCGCTGATCGGGACCAGCAGCAGGGCCTCGACATCCGGCCAGACCACCGGCCCGCCCGCGGAGAACGCGTACGCGGTTGACCCGGTCGGCGTCGCGATCACCACGCCGTCGCACCCCAGCCGGGACAGCGGCCTGCCGTCGATCTCGGTCACCAGCTCGAGCATCCGCTCCCTGGCCGCCTTCTCCACCGTCGCCTCGTTCAGCGCCCAGGTCGTGGCGAGCACGGTGCCGTTCTGCCGGACGGTCACGTCGATCGTCATCCGCGGCTCGACCAGGTATCGCCTGGCGACCACGTGGCCGACGGCGTCTGAGAGCACGTCTGGCTCGGCCTCGGCGAGGAACCCCACGTGGCCGAGGTTCACGCCGAGAAGCGGCGTCCCGGCCGGGCGGGCGAGCTCGGCCGCGCGCAGCAACGTCCCGTCCCCGCCGATCACCAGCACCATCTCGGCGCCGTCGGCAGCCTCGGCCGAGGTCGGCATCGGCGCGGTGCCTGGGCAGCGCAGGTCGTCGGCCTCGGTCCTGAGCACCCGGACAAGCACCCCGGCGGCGGCCAGGCGATCGGCCACCAGCCGCGCGGTGCTGACCGCCTCCGGGCGGCCGGTGTGCACGACGAGTAGCATCGACCGGCTGGCGCTCACCGCGGCCGCCCCGCTTCCCCGCCCGGCCCCCCGGCTTCGCGCGGCCCCTCGGCCCCGCCCGGCCCCTCGGCGACGGCCCGCAGCAGGTCCGCCTCGTCCAATGGCGGGGCACCGCGCCGCAGCCACAGGAAGTACTCGACATTCCCGGCCGGACCGGGCAGCGGGCTCGCTGTGACGCCGCGGACGCCGAGGCCGAGCCCCTCAGCCGCCCGCGCGACGGTCGTGACGGCCTCGGCGCGCAGCGAGCCGTCCCGCACCACCCCGCCCGCGCCGACCCGGCCCTTGCCCACCTCGAACTGGGGCTTGACGAGCAAGACGAAGTCCGCGTCCGGCGTGGCGCAACCGGCCAGCGCGGGCAGGACCTGCGTGAGCGAGATGAAAGAAAGGTCGGCGGTGATCAGCTCGGCGGCCGGCCCCGCCTGGCCGGGCGTCAGGTTCCTTACGTTGACGCGGTCAAGGACGGTGACCCTCGGGTCGGCGCGAAGGCGCCACGCGAGCTGGCCGTACCCGACGTCGACGGCGACCACGTGCGCGGCCCCGGCCCGCAGCAGGACGTCGGTGAAGCCGCCGGCTGACGCGCCGGCGTCAAGGCACCGGCGGCCGCGGACGACAGGCCCGGCGAACGCGGCTAGGGCGCCAGCCAGCTTGTGACCGCCGCGTGAGGCGTAGCCCGGGTCGGCGTCCGCCCGCGCCAGCGCGATCGGCGCGTCCATGCCGACTTGAGTGGCGGCCTTGAGCGCGGCCTGGCCGGACACGGTGACCTGGCCAGACTCGATCAGGTCCAGGGCCTGTGCCCGCGACCGCGCCAGCCCGCGTCGCACGAGCTCGGTGTCTAGCCGCGCCTTCCTGGCCATTCGCCCAGCGCTCCTGCGATCGTGGGACCTGCTTAGGTTGGGTGCCGGTCAGTGCCTCGGGTGCCGGTCAGTCCGCGGCCTGGCCATGGGCCAGCGAGTCCGGGTCGGCCCGCAGCTCCCCGAGCACCTCGACGAGCTGGCCGTGCACTCGTTCGAATATAGGCGGGTGCTCGGACGCCGGCAGGCTCGCGAGCGCGCCAAGCTGCCTCAGCGCCGCGTCCACGCGCGGCTCGCCGGTCGCGACCGGCTCATCGGCCCCGGTGTCGATGTCGATGTCGGTGTCGGGCTCCATCGCGCGGCTGCACCTCCAACCTGGACAGCGTTCAACGCCCTGTCAGGAACGCTACCGTCCGCCGGGCGAGCCCGCGTACGCGGAGCCGTATGCTGCTGCGGCGACTTATCATGATCTCGAAGGCGAGGACCGATGGCGACTGCCGACGAATGCCGCACCGCGCTGGAGAGCCTCACGGCACGCCTGACCCAGCTCGACGCGAAGTCACGACAGGCGCACCTGGCCGACAGGACGCTGAGCTGCCACGTCTCTGACCTCGGGATCACGTTCCTGACCAGGCTGGGGCCGCACGGCGCGGACCCGATCATGCAGGCCGATGGGCAGCCGCCCGCCCAGATCAGGTTCACCGCCAAGAGCGACGAAGTGCTCGCGATCGCCGAGAATCCGGCCAACTTCGCCCGCGCCTGGCTATCCGGCCGGCTGCGGGTCGACGGCAGCATCCTTGACCTGCTGAGCCTGCGCAAGCTGCTCTAGCTCCGCTAACTGGTGCATCATGGTGCTGACCATGTTTTGTCAGGCCTAACAGGCCGCGCGCGCCGGTCGCGCGCATAGGGGCGGGTGCACGGTGGCGGAACTGCGGATCAGCGATGTCCCAGCCGGTCCTGGCGGGGGGCGGCGGGTCGAGGTCGCCTGGGCCGGCGACGGGCAGCCCCGCCGGTCCGCGGTCGCCAGCCTGGCCGGTTCCTGGGCGGACGGCCAGGACGCCGAGCTGATCCGCTGGTACCTGGAGGACTACGCCGAGTACCCCGCCGAACCGGCTCCCGCCCGAGCCCGGCGAGCCGAGGCCAATCTCGCCCGGGCCGGAGCGGACCTGTTCGGCCAGGTATTCGCCGGCCTGGACGCGGCCGGAATCTGGGCGCTGGCCGCCGGCCGGCTGGCCGAGGTGCGGATCGAGGTCGACGCGGACCCCGGTGCAGGGCCTGGCCTGCCCTGGGAGTTGCTGCGCGACCCCGGCGCGGACGCGCCGGTGGCGCTTGGGGCCGCCGAGTTCGTCCGGGTGCACCCGCAAGCGGCCAGGCACCCGAGCTTGCCTGAGCCTTCCGGGGACGTGCTGCGGGTGCTGCTAGTGATCGCCCGCCCGGACCGGGATGAAGACGTGCCGTTCAGGTCGGTGGCCAGCCGCCTGGTCCGGGGCGGCGCGCAGCAGATGGACGGCCTGGACCTGGACGTGCTCCGCCCGGCCACCTTCGCCCGGCTGTCCGAGGTGCTGCACGCCGCGCACGCGGCCGGGCGCCCGTATCACGTGGTGCACTTCGACGGGCACGGCACCTGGCTCGACGTGACCGATCTGGGCCTGGAAGGCAGCGGCGGCGGTGTCCCGGTCTCGGCTCGCACGTACCGGATCTCGCTGGCCGGGCCGGCTCGTCCTGGACAGCACGGCTACCTGCTGTTCGAGGACCCGTCCGCGCAGCAGAACCAGCAACTCGTCGACGGCCCGTCGCTCGGGCGGCTGCTGGCCGGCACCGGGGTGCCCGTGCTGGTGCTGAACGCCTGCCGCTCCGCCTATGCCGACCCCGCCAGCCAGTCCAGCGACCAGCCAGATCCCCCGGCCGGGGACACCGTGCACGCGCGGATCCGGGCGTACGGGTCGCTCGCCGCCGAGGTCGCCGACGCGGGCGTGCCCGGCGTGGTCGCGATGCGCTACGTCGTCTACGTGGTGACCGCCGCGCAGTTCGTGGCGGACCTGTACGCGCACCTGCTCGGCGGTGAGTCGCTGGGCCGGGCCGCCACGGCGGCCCGGCGTGCGCTGGCCGCCGACCCGGTCCGTCACGTCGGCGCCGAGCCGGTGATGCTCCAGGACTGGGCGGTGCCCGTGGTCTACGAGGCCGAGCCGCTAGTCCTGCTTCGCCCGGCCGAGCGCGCCGTGCCGCTGGTCACGCTCACGCCCGCGGACTCACCCGCGCCGGACTCTGGGCCTGGGCTGGGGCCCGACGGGCTGCCGCGCCCGCCCGACGCAGGGTTCTTCGGCCGCGACGAGACCCTCCTTGCCCTCGACCGGGCCTTTGACAACCAGCGGGTGGTGCTGCTGCACGCGTTCGCCGGAGCAGGCAAGTCGTCCACGGCCGCCGAGTTCGCCCGCTGGTACGCCGAAACTGGCGGACTGGACCTTCCTGGGCACCCGGACTGGCCCGGCGCGGTGCTGTGGTCATCGTTCGAGCACCACCTGACCGCCGATCGGGTCATCGGCCAGGCCGGCGACGCGTTCACGCCGCTGCTGGAGGCGAACGGCATCTCCTGGGCCGCCATCACCGACCCCGCCCAGCGCCGCGACATCGCACTCCAGGTCCTCGCCCAGCTGCCGGTGCTGTGGATCTGGGACAACGTCGAACCGATCGCCGGGTTCCCCGAGGGAACTCTCAGCGACTGGACAACGCAGGAGCAGGCCGACCTGGCCAGCCTGCTCCGAGACTTGGCCCAGCAGACCAAGTGCAAGGTACTGCTGACCTCCCGCCGCGATGAGCGGACCTGGCTCGGCGGCCTGCCCGCGCGGGTCCGGCTGCCGCGCATGCCGATGCGCGAGGCCATCCAGCTGGCCACGGCGCTGGCGGCCCGGCACGGCCGGACTCTCGTCGGAGCGGACTGGCGGCCGCTGCTGCGCTACGCGGCGGGCAACCCGCTCACGATCACCGTGCTCGTCGGCCAGGCGCTGCGCGAGGACGTCACGACCAGCGAGCAGGTCGAGGCGTTCGTGGCCCGCCTCCGGGCCGGCGAAGCGGAACTGGAGCCAGGTGAGGACGAGTCTCTCGGCCGGACCCGATCACTGGCCGCGTCGCTGAGCTACGGCTTCGCCCGCGCGTTCACCGGTCCCGAGCGGTCTCGGCTCGCCGTGCTGCACCTGTTCCGCGACACGGTCAACACCGACGCGCTGCGCTTCATGGGCGACCCGCAGTTCGCCCGGGACGACACGGTACCCGAGCTGGCCGGGCTGACCCGCGACTCCTGGATCGCGCTCATGGACCGGGCGGCGAGCATCGGGCTGCTCGAGCCGCTCGGTGGCGGGTACTACCAGGTCCATCCGGCCCTGCCCTGGTATTTCACCGCGCTGTTCACCACCGCCTACGGCCCGCCCGGCAGTCCAGCGGCGGAGCGCGCGACCCGCCGCTACGCCACGGCGATCGGCGACCTCGGCGACTATTACCACGTCCAGGCCGAGCGGGGCGGCGCGGCGCAGGTGCTCGGGACGCTGCGGGCCGAGGAGGCCAACCTGCGGCACGCTTTCGGCCTGGCCCGCGCCGCCGGCCTGTGGCATGCGGCGGTCGGCTGCCTCCAGGGCCTGCAGACCCTGCATGCGCGGACCGGGCGGGACGGTGAATGGGTCAAACTCGTCGATGCCGTCACGCCCGATGTCACCGATCCGGCGACCGGCGGGCCGCTGCCTGGCCGGGAGAACCAGTGGAACATCATCACCAGTTACCGGGTCCGGCTGGCCATGACCGCGCGGGACTGGCCCGCTGCCACTAGCCTTCAGGATGCCCTGATTGCGTGGAACCGGGACCGGGCTGCCGGGGCACTGGCCGCCCCGCCGGACGATCTCACCCCGCTCCAACGCGGCCTGATCCGCAGCCTCGCCGTCTTCCTCGAATACCTCGGCCACATTCTCCGGGAGCAGGGCAATCCGGGCTGCCTGCCGCCCTTCCAGGAGGCCCTGGAGTTGTACCAGCGGATCGGCGACCACTTCGCCGAGGCCAACCTCGCCGTCAGCCTCGGCACTGCCTACCTGAGCGTGCCTGACCTGCGCGACCTGGATCAGGCCGAACAGTGGTACCGGCACAGCCTGCGCCTGCGCGACGATGGCGACCGGATCGGCCGCGCCGCGTGCCTCGGCCAGCTCGGCGCTGTCGCCCTGGAACGGTTCGAAGACGCCCGCGCCGCCGGGCAGCCCGAGCCAGTACTGCTTGAGCACCTGAACGGCGCCCTGCGCGGCTACCAGCAGGCCCTGGACCTGACCCCCGCCGATGACCACGACGTACGCGCCGTCTGCGAGAACCAGCTTGGCAACGTCTACGACTCGATAGGGGACAGCCGCCGGGCTCTGCGCCACTACCAGCAAGCAATCAAGCACTACGAAGCCCAGGGCGACATCTACAGTGCCGGTGAGGTCCGCCGCAACATCGCACTCCTCCTGGACGGCGCCGGGCGGGCCGACGAGGCGCTGCTCTATGCACAAGCAGCCCTAGACAACTTCCGCCAGATCGGGCCAGGCGCCGCCGAATGGGCGGCCCGCGCCGAGCAACTCATCGCCGACCTGGAACAGCGCAGCCAGCACGGCGCGGACTGACCCGGCGCCGATGAGATCCTAGGTCCATGCCAGAAGGCGATGTCGTGTGGCGAACCGCTCGCCAGCTGCACTCGGCGCTGGCGGGACAGTCGCTGACCCGCACCGACTTCCGGGTGCCAAGGTTCGCGACGACCGACCTGACCGGCCGCACGGTCCACGAGGTGATCTCCTGCGGCAAGCACATCCTGGCCAGGGTGGACGGCGGCGTGACCATCCACACCCACCTGCGCATGGACGGGTCCTGGCGCATCCGCCCGGCGGGTGGCTACCCGCCTCGCGACCATCGTGTCCGGCTGGTGCTCGCCAATGGGCAGTGGCAGGCGACCGGCTACCTGCTCGGCGTGGTCGAGGTGCTGCCGACCGCCCGCGAGGACACCGCAGTCGGCCATCTGGGCCCCGATTTGCTCGGGCCGGACTGGGACCGCGCCGAGGCGGTGCGCAGGCTTCAGGCAGACCCCGCCAGGCCGATCGGCGAGGCGCTGCTCGACCAGCGGAACCTGGCAGGCATAGGCAACTTCTACAAGTCCGAGGTGCTGTTCCTGCGCGGCGTCAGCCCGTGGCGCGAGGTCGGCGGCGTCGATGACCTCGACGCGATGGCCGAGCTGGCCAGGCGCCTGCT
>JASIBM010000146.1 GCA_030045175.1 Streptosporangiaceae bacterium
GATGAGCTGGTCGAGCGCGAGCTGACCGCGCTGGTAGAGCCCGAGCAGCAGCGGCACGTCCGCCGCCGGATTGCAGGACCCGAAGAACGAGCCAACCACCCGGCGCTCGGTCGCGGCCAGCACGGTGCCGGGTATCTGCACGTTCACCTCGAACGTGTCGTGCGACAGGCCGGCGATCACGAGCGTCCCGCCCCGGCCGGTGGCCTTGAATGCCTGGCCCACGATCTCGGCGCTCAGGTTGCCCATCGTCACGATCACCGCGTCCGCGCCGCGCGCCGACGGGTTGGCCGCGGCGGCGAGCCTGGCCGCGTCCGGCACGGTCTGGGCCGCATCGGTGGCGCCGAGGCTGATCGCGAGGTCACGCTTGGCCTGCACCGGATCGACCGCGATGATGGTCGACGCGCCCGCGTGCCTGGCGCCCTGAACCGCGTTGAGGCCGACCCCGCCGGTCCCGACCACCACGACGGTGTCGCCGACGGTGGTGCCAGCCGTCCGGACCGCGGCGCCCCAGCCGGTCAGCACGCCGCAGCTCACCAGCGCGACCGCGCTCAGCGGCACGCTCTTGTCTACCCGCACGCACGAGTTGCGTGAGACGACGGCGAACTGCGAGAACGTGCCGAGGCCGCAGAAGCCGCCGACGCCCTCGGCCGGGAAAGCCGGCGACGCCGACTGCTGGCCGTGGAACCTGAAGCTGCCGTCCGGCCTCGCGCCCACGTTCGCGCGCCCGCCGCTCTCGCACAGGTTGGACCGGCCGGACGCGCACCAGCGGCAGCGGCCGCAGGAAGCCACGAACGTGAGCGCGACGTGGTCACCAGGCGCGAGGTCGGTCACGCCAGGGCCGACCCCGGCGACCACCCCTGCGCCCTCGTGCCCGCCGACGATAGGCAGCCGCGCCCCGGCGTCGAACCGCAGGTGCTCGTCGGAGTAGCACAACCCGGCGAAGGCCAGCTTGATGAGCACCTCGCCCTCGCGCGGGTCATCGGTGACCAGGTCGGCGATCTGCCAGTCGCCGCCGTGGCTGGTCAGCACGGCGGCCTTCGACTCGGTCATGGGGTCCTCGCTCGCGGTCGGCTGGTTCCGAACCTACCGTGACGCGTCAGCTTACGTTTTGACCTCGCCCTGCCTGGCATTGCTCGGGTCAAAACGTAAGCTCCTAACTGCCGCCCACGCCGAGCGTGGCCAGCAGCACGAGCAGGATCGTGGCGCTCGCGAGCAGGCCGTGCGTGATCACGACCGCCGGCGGAAAATGCCGTTCTGGCGGGACCGCGTGGGACGCCGCGGGGTTCTTGTGCGTGCGGTAGACGCCGATCCAGCGCACGGCCATCGTGATGCCGAAGGACGCGACGACCAGCAGGATCGCCACGGTGAGCCAGGCGAGCTTGTCGGCGTCGGTGACCAGGTAGATGATCCACACGGCGAGGCCGGTCAGGGCGAGCAGGACGTGGCTGGTGATGACGCTGACCGGCAGCCTGGTGGCCGCGGCTCGCTGGTAGTCGGGGTCGTACTCGATCAGCCAGATCGCGAGCAGGAAAAGCCCGACAAATATCGTGGCAATCCAAAAGACAAGCGAAATAAGGGTCATAACGCAACGGCTCTCGGGGCTCTTGGTTCTCGGCGGCAACTGTGCGATCGAGCCAAACCCATGCTGCCCCTGGTAACGGCCCTGGCTCGCGGTCAGTTCACTCGGCGGCCGCCGATTCCGCGTCGAACCTGTCCACTATCTCCCTGGCCAGCGCGAACGACGAGGTGGCCGCCGGCGAAGGCGCGTTCCGCACGTGCGTGACGCCGGGCGTGTGCGAGATCACGAAGTCGTCGGTGAGCCGCCCGTCCCTGCCGACCGCCTGCGCCCGCACGCCGTGCAGTGCCTGCTCGTCGATCGTCGCGGACCTGACCGCAGGAACGTACTGCGCGCATCTTTCTACGAAGGCCCTCCTGTTGATCGCCATCGTGATCTCGTCGATGCCCGTCCGCCAGAACCTGCGGCCCATCCGCCAGGTGCCTGGCCAGGCCAGGGTCTGCCCGGCGTCGTGCAGGGCTTGCCGTGACCGGCCCGAGTGGCCGTCCCGCGCCAGGGCGAGCAGCGCCGTCGGCCCGAGCAGCACGTGCCCGCTGACGTGCCTGGTCACGTGGACGCCGAGGAACGGCAGCGCCGGGTCGGGTACGGGGTAGACCAGGCCCCTGACGAGCTCCGGTGCCGTGGGAGGGAGCCTGAGGTACGCCCCGCGGAACGGCACGACCCGCGGATCGGCAGGCGCGCCTGCGCAGACCGCCAGCCGGTCGGACCACAACCCCGCGCACGCGATCACCGAGCGCGCGCGCCACTCGCCGTCTGCGTGGGTGAGCACCGTGGCGTTCGGCTCCCTGCGCACCGAGGTGACCTCGCGCCCGAGCTCGAACGTCACCCCCTGGCCACGCAACTCCCGCTCGATGGCTCTGGCCACCGCCTGGAAGTCGACGATCCCGGTCGCCGGGGAGTGCAGCGCCGCGAGCCCGCGGCACTCGGGCTCGATCTCGGCGATCTCGGCGCCGCTGACCCGGCGCAACCCTGGCACCCCGTTGGCGTGGCCGCGCGCCTCGAGGTCTGCGAGCCTGCCGAGCTCGTCCTGCTTGATCGCCACGATCAGCTTGCCGCAGCGCTGGTAGGGGACCGCGTTCGCCTCGCAGTACTCGTACATCAGCGCGGCGCCCTGGACGCACAGCCTGGCCTTGAGCGAGCCGGGGGAGTAGTACACGCCCGCGTGGATCACGCCCGAGTTGTGGCCGGTCTGGTATTCGCCCACGGTGGGTTGCTTGTCGATGACGATCAGCTCGCAACCCGGGCGCCGCGCCATGACCTCGCGGGCGACCGCGAGCCCGACGATTCCCGCGCCGACCACCGCCACGTCGTAAGAATGCACCTACCCATGGTGCACCCCGCCCCGCGCTGATTGACGCTGACCTGCCCCGAGAGGGACACTTTTGGCGTGTCCGCCGGATAAGCCGGACAAGGGAGTCAATCATGCGCGCCAGACGGCGAATCCGTGCCAGCGCGGGCGCCGTTGCGGCTGCTTCCTTCGTGGCGGTGGCGGCCTTGGCGAGTGCTCAGGCGGGCACGGCTGCGCAGGCGACCTGCGCGGGCTGGACGCTCTCGAGGCCGCCAAGTCCAGGCTCGGACGACGTGCTGCTCGGCACCGCGGTCACGTCGCCAGGCCAGGTCTGGGCGGTCGGCGAGTATGTCAACGCGGAGAGCGGCGAGCAGGACCTGATAGCCCGCTGGACCGGCAGCGAGTGGCTGCAAGTGCCCAGTCCCAATCCCGCGCCGCCAGCTCAGCTCAACGAGCTGGACGGCGTGGCTGCGGTCTCCGCGCGCGAGGCCTGGGCGGTGGGCGACTCGGGCCTGAGCACCGGCGAGGACACGAAGACCCTCATCGCGCGGTGGCGCGATGGCGCGTGGACGCAGGTAGCCAGTCCCAGCCCGGGTTCGCTGGTGAACTACCTGGGTGGCGTGGCAGCGATCGGTCCCGCCTCGGCGTGGGCGGTGGGAAATTACTCCGGTAACGGTAAGCAGCGAACGTTGATACTCCGGTTCGCCGGCCACGCGTGGCAACGGGTGCGCAGCGCTAGCCCCGGATACCTGAACGTGCTCGACGCGGTGGCGGCGACCTCCGCGCG
>JASIBM010000147.1 GCA_030045175.1 Streptosporangiaceae bacterium
CCGTCGTCTGACGCGCGGTTGCGGCCTCAGGACCGAAGGTAGGCGAGGACGGCGAGCACCCGGCGGTGGTCGGCGTCCGACGGCGGCAGGCCGAGCTTGGCGAAGATGTTGCTGATGTGCTTTTCGACCGCCCGTTCGGAGATCACCAGTCGGCCCGCGATGCCGCTGTTGGAGCGGCCCTCGGCCATCAGCGCCAGCACGTCGTGCTCGCGCTGCGTCAGGCTGGCCAGGGCGCTCGCGTGCCGGGAAGCGCCCAGCAGGTCGGTCACGACCTCGGGGTCGAGGGCGGTGCCCGCTTCATGGCCAGCCCGACGAGCTGGGCCTGGGCGCCGTCGTGCAAGTCCCGCTCGATGCCGCGGCGTCATCGACCGCGCGCGCCCGGGTCGCCTCCAGGTCGCGCATCCGCTCGGCCAGTGAGGCCGGCCCGAGCAGGCCGCGCACGAGCGAGCGGTCCACGGCGAGGACCGCCCTGGTCAGCCACGGCGCCGCGAGCAAGGCCCCGGCGCCCGCCAGCGTGAGCAACATGATGGCGCCGACGTCCACAATGGGCGGGCCGCCGGGCCCGGGAGGCGGGGCGCCGTCCGGGAATGCCCGCCAGATCGGGTACGTCAGGAGCACGAGCCCGCCCATCCAGGCGCCGCCAGCGACCAGCAGGCTGAGCGCGCTGACCGGCAGCTTGAGCACCAGGTAAGCGCGAGCACGCCAGGCCGGCTTGTCCCGCGCGGCCGCCTCCAGCCAGCCGCTGTGAGTCGTCAGCTCATCGATCGCGATGTCCTGCGCCGCAGATAGCTCCGCGAGCTGACGCGCTCGCATCCCGGTGACCTTCAGCCGGCCGCCGGCCCGCAGCTTCACCGTGCCGCCCGCCGCCGAGATCGCGATCGCGAGGCGGCCCGCGGCCGGCGACTTCACGTGCACATGCGGGCGCTGCCGCAGCGGCGGCGGTGCGGAAACCCGCTCACCGAGGAAGCGGCCGGCCAGCTGCCGGCTGGCAGCAGCGAGCCCGCGGACTCCAGGCGTGGAAGCAAAAGGAGCACAGGAAGGGCAAAGGGGGGAACCGTGAAGAGGAATCCGGCTATGGCCATCGGGAAGCTGACGAGCACGTATCCGAGATCGGTCCAGGCCCTGCGCGTGAACGGCTCCCGCAGGATCCGGTGAACCGCGGACCGGACCGCGGACCTGACGGGGTCGGCCGCCCCGGGCACCGCTGGAGCGCTCATGACTCAATGATCGCGGCCAGGCCAGGCCCCGTCGATCGTGGCTGCACGCGGGCGCAAGGTACGGCTAGCACGGTCGGGTGCCCCGCCGCCGATCCCAGGTGATGGTCACGGATTCGGCGTGGCGAGCACGTGAAAACCCGCACCGCCTGTCCAGTCCTCTGCCAGCGTATGCGTGCCGACCTGGCCTGCGCCGACGACCCCGACCGCCATGCAGCTGGCGGGGCTGGCGCACGACACGTCGGCGAGGCCGCCCCCCGGTCCCGCGACGGACAGGATGCGCCAGGCCGAGCCGTTCCAGAACTCGGCCAGGTTGGCGGCCGACACCACGAAGTTGCTGCTGTTCTTTATCAGGTAATAACCCACCACCATGCAGGCGGACGTGCTCGGGCAGGAAACCCCGGTGACGTGTGCCCCAGCCCCGAAGGAACCCGGCAGCGTGCTGGCCTGCCATGCACTTCCGTTCCAGGTCGCCACCGCCTGGCCACCGGCCGCCATGCAGAACGACGCGCTCAGGCAGGACACAGCGCCGTACATGACGGCGGGCGCGCTGAGCAGCGTCCACCTGGTGCCGTTCCACGACTCGGCGAAGGGCGCCGGGTCGGCTTCCGCGCCCGGGTAAAACCAGCCTGTCGCCATGCAGAACGTCGTGCTCGCGCACGACACGTCAGTGAAGTCGCCCGCGGCGAAGTGCGGTGGCCGCCGCGCGGTCACGACTTTCCATCTCGCGCCGTTCCACAGTTCCGTGAGCAGGCCGTCGCCGACGGCCAGGCAGCTCGTGCCCGCGCACGAGACCGCGGACTCTGAGCCGTACCTCCCCAGGCTGGCCATGGGGGCGGCCCGCCAGCTGCGGCCGTTCCACTGCTCGGCGAGCGCGAATCTCGGCACGCCTGGCTCGCCGCCTGAGCCGACCGCGACGCACCGGTCGGCCGACGTGCAGGACACGTCGGCGAGCGAGCCGGGCGCGGCGGCAGGCGCCGCCTGCCGCCGCCAGGACGAGCCATTCCACCAGGCGCTGAGCGTGGCCGCCGTCACTGACCTGGTGAGGTAGCCGCCGACGGCCACGCACTGGCTGGCACCCAGGCACGAGACGCCGCGAAGTGAGTCGGCGGGGTCCACGAACAGCGCCCGCCAGGACTGGCCGTCCCACCGCATAGCGAGCTCCCCGACCCCGTCCTGGACAACGTCCCCGACGGGTTCGCCCTCCCCGGTACGCGAGGGACCGGGGAGCACGCTGCCCGCCGCCATGCAGCTTGTCGAGCTGACGCAGGAAACGCCGGCCAGCGGGCCGGAGAAGCGTGGCATGGGAAGCGGCCGCCACGAGCTGCCGTTCCATGCCTGCGCGGCGGTAGTGTCCGTGCCGGTCGCGCCAACCACAACGCAGGACGTCGCTGCCGTGCAGGACACGGCGGCCGGGGAGCCCGACGGCTGCGGCAGCAGCCGCCACCTGCTGCCGTTCCACGACTCGGCGAGGCCGTGCAGGCCAGCCCGCCCCACCGCCAGGCAGCTGGTGGCGCTTGAGCACGAGATCGCGGATAGCCAGGTTTCCGTGGCGGCCACGGTGGGGATGGCGAGCAGCCGCCATGTCCTGCCATTCCAGTATTCGGCCAGGGTCCGGGGGGCACCCGACTGGCCCACGGCAACGCAGTCGGAGGCGCTGGCGCAGGAGACCGAGTTAAGCATGTCGTCGCGGCTCCCGGCCGGGTTGGCCGGGTCGTGCACGGTCCACGACCTGCCGTCCCACGTCTCGGCGAAGGTGAGCAAGCCGGCGGTCCTTCCACTGCGCAGGCCCACCGCCACGCAGCTAGTCGCGCTGGCGCAGGAAACGCTGTTGAGTTCCGGTCCCCGGTACGAGGTGGCCGTCCGCTCGCGCAGCCAGGCCCGGCCGTTCCACCCCTCGGCGCCAACCTCGCCGACCGCCTGGCAGAATGACGCGCTCGGGCACGAGACGGACGCGAGCGGGGACGGCGCGCCGTAGTAGTCGATCGGCTGTGACGGCGTGCTGAGCTGGATCCAGGCCCGGCCGTTCCACCGCTTGGCGAACGCGACGGCTCCTGCCGGGGCAGACCTGCCGCCGACAACCATGCAGTTCGCCCGGCTGGTGCAGGCCACCGCGCTGAGCTCGCTGTCGTCGTACCCAGGGATGAAGGCCGTGGCGTGGCCCGCGCGATCGGCCACGCGGCTCGCCTCAGCCACGACGCGGTCTGGCTGGCCTGGTGCCGCGCCGGCGGCACACGCCGTTCCTGCTACCCCGGTGATCGCCACGACGACCGCGAAGGCCCATTGCCGCGTCCACGCCAACCGCCTCATGCGTCCTCCCAGTTCCTCGACTGCTGCCAACCGGCAACAAGACGCCTGGGCCACCGGCCTGGTTGACATCCTGGACATCCTGGCGCGCGACGGCCTGACCGGCCGCCGATAACCTGACAGCATGATTCGCCTAGGGAGGCAGCGCGCGACATGAAGACCCCGATCTGCGACATGCTGGGCATAGACCTGCCGCTGCTCGCGTTCAGCCATTGCCGTGACGTGGTCGCCGCCGTCAGCAACGCGGGCGGCTTCGGCGTGCTCGGAGCCTCGACGCACACCCCCGAGCAGCTCGAGCGCGAGCTCGCCTGGATCGATGAGCACACCCGCGGCAAGCCGTACGGCGCCGACATCCTGGTGCCTGAGAAGTTCGTCGGCAAGGGCGAGGACCTGGACGTGGCGGCGATCGCGGCGATGATCGGCCAGCCGCAGCGGGACTTCGTCGCCGCGCTGCTCGAATCCCGCGGGATCACCGCCGACGGCGCCGGCGCGCCGGCGCCGCAGGTCACGATCAGCGAGCGCGCCGGGGAGGAGCTGCTCGACGTCGCGTTCGCGCACCCGATCAAGCTGATCGCCAGCGCGCTCGGCACGCCCCCGCCCTTCATGATCGAGCGCGCGCGGGCGTCAGGCGTGCCGATCGCGGCGCTCGTCGGCGCGCGGGAGCACGCGATCAGGCAGGTCAACGCTGGCGTGGACATCCTGGTCGCGGCCGGGACCGAGGCCGGCGGGCACTGCGGCGAGGTGACCACGATGGTGCTCGTGCCCGAGGTGATCGAGGCGATCAGGCCGATCAGGGAGGTGCCCGTGCTTGCCGCAGGCGGCATCGTGACCGGCCGTCAGATGGCGGCGGCGATCGCGCTCGGCGCGGCCGGCGCCTGGACGGGCTCGGTCTGGCTGACCACAGAGGAGGCCGAGACCGCGCCGTACACCAAGCACAAGATGATCGCGGCCACGTCGCGGGACACGATCCGCTCGACCAGCCGGACCGGCAAGCCCTCGCGCCAGCTCAAGTCCGGCTGGACGGCCGCGTGGGAGGGCGAGGGAAGCCCTGGCGCGCTGCCGATGCCGTTGCAGTCGCTGCTCAGCGAGCCGGCGCTGCGGCGCATCGACGCCCTGGCCGAGCAGGGGCATCCGGGCGCGCGCGAGCTGGCCACGTACTGGGTCGGCCAGGGCGTCGGCCTGATGAACAAGGCCACGACCGTGCGTGACGTCGTCTACGAATGGGCGCAGGACTTCGCCGAGGCGGCCGAGCGGCTCGCCGCCACCGTCAATGACTAGCACAGCGGACGGCTAGCGGGACGCGAACGGGACCAGCCCGCCGTACCGCCGCCGGCGGGACGACCGGCCGGGCTGGATGCCGCTGATGATGTCGTTGAGCGCGTCGCCGATCATGCGGAACGCGATGACGACGAGGATCAGCACGGTCAGCGGCGGATATACCTGCCACCAGTAGCCGTTGAATAGATTCTCGATGCCCCCGGTCAGCATGCTGCCCCAGTCGGTGAATGGCGCGGGCGGGCCGAGGCCGAGGAAGCTGAGCGCGGACAACGCGTAGATCGAGTCGGCGATGGCAAACGTCGCGGCGACGACGCAGATGCCTAGCGTGTTCGGGATCAGGTGCCTGATCAGGAAGCGCGTCCTGGTCGCCCCGAAGGTCCTGGCCGCCTGGATGTACTCACGATCGCGCAGCGCTATTACCTGGCCCCGGACCAGGCGGGCCGTCGTCGGCCAGGACAGCGCGGACAAGATGGCGATGATCACGGCCAGGCTGAGCGAGAACATGCTCGCGACGATGATCAGCAAGATGAACGTCGGCACGGCGAGCACGGTGTCGAGTACTCGCATCAAGATGGCGTCGCCGACGCCGGCCAGCATCCCGGAGAGCGCGCCGTAGAGCATGCCGAGTATCGTGCTCGCGATGCCGACGGAAAAGCCGAGCTCAAGCGAGGACTGCCCGCCCACCATGAGCCGCCCGAGTACGTCGATGCCGTACTCGTCGGTACCCAGCGGATAGCCAGGGGCAGGCGGGTTGTTCAGGACGTTGAGGTTTTCCGTCCCGCTGAAGTGGTAGAACACCGGTCCGGCGAAGCAGAACAGGATCATTGCCGCGACGATCCCCAGGCCGGCCACTGCCCGCTTGTTGCCCCGGATCGCCGTCAGGGTCAGCCGGCCTGCGCCGGCCGGCTGGGCGCCGGCCTGGCCACCGGGCGCCTGCCCGGCGCTCGCGACCGCGGCCTCGGTGTCAGATGCCATGGCGGATCCTCGGGTCGAGTGCACGGTAGGCCACGTCGGCGGCGAAATTGCCGAGCACGGTCGCGACGCCGATTATGAGCGTCCCGCCAAGCAGCACGGGGAAATCGTGGGCGAGCGCGGACTGCCAGAAGAGCAGCCCCATGCCGGGGAAGTTGAACACCGACTCCGCGATCACCGCCCCGGCGAGGATGCTCGGCAGGGACAAGCCGAGGAGCGTGATGACCGGCAGCAGCGAATTGCGCAGCACGTGACGCGTGAGGACCTGGCGATCGCTCAGCCCCTTGGCCCGCGCGGTCCTGACGTAGTCCGACGCCAGCTCCGTGATGCCGGTCGAGCGCGCGTACTGGCTGAAGGCAGCCACCGAATTGATGGAAAGCACCGCCACGGGCAAGATCAGCGCCCGCCAGTTGGCGAGCAGTCCTGCCACTGACGTGACCCCGCCCGGGATGGCCGGAGGCAGGATCCGGAACTGCACGCACAGCAGCGCGATCAGCAGGAACGCCTCGAGGAAGTCCGGCGCCGTGTACAGGGTGAACCAGGTGCTCGCGATCACGTCGTCGATCACCTCGTTGTGGCGCATGGCCTGATAGATACCCGTCGGCACGCCGATCAGCAGGGCCACCACCGTAGACAGCCCGAGCAGCAGCGCGTCGAGCGGCATCCGCTGCGCGATGAGCGAGGTCACCGGCTGCTGGTACTGGTAGGAGATGCCGAGGTTGCCGTGCAGTACCTGGTCGATGTAGATGTAGAACTGCTGGTAGAGAGGCTTGTTCAGGCCGTAGATGTGATCGAAGATGGCCACCCGGGCCGGCGTGGCCCGAAGGCCAAGCACGGCCCGGGCCACGCTGCCCGGCTCCATGTGGAGCAGGATGAACGTCAGGACCATCACCCCGAAGACGACGACGAGGGACTGGCCCGTCCGCCTGACGAGGGATCGGGTCATGTGCCTTGCTTCACGTAATGCCAGACCTCTGGGTTGAGCCCGCCGGAGTAGGGGTTGAGCGGGGCGATACCCGCGAGGTCCTTCTTGTAGACGAGCAGCAGGGACTGGTTGGGAATCCAGAGGAAGGGCAGCTGCTCGGCGGTGTAGTTCTCGTAGGCGTAGAACGCGGCCTGGCTTGAGCCGTACTCGGTCTCGTTGATGAGCTGGTTCTCTTCTGCGTTTGAGTAGCCACCGTAGTTGCCCGTGGCGTCGGTGTTGAACAGGCCGGATCCGGACGGGTCGAGGGCGTACGGGTTGTAGCCGTAGTCGAGCAGCTGCCAGCCGCAGGTCGAGGCCGGGTGGGACTGGGCGTTGCAGACGCCCACCGTCGCGTTGATGGTGTTGAAGGGCTCGGCCCTGAGCACGATCTTCACCCCGGCCGCTGCCTCGGTGGACGCGATCGCGGCTTCCTGCTCATCAAACGACGTGGATCCGGACGAGTAGGTGAGCTGGAACTGCAGCGGGTCGCCTGCGCTGATGCCCGCGCCGCACTGCGCGCTGCCCGTGCCTGGCTTGGCGCAGGTGGAGACGCCGCTCGGGGTCACCTTCCAGCCGTGCGCCTTGAGCAGCGCGATCGCCTTGGCCGGAGCGTACGGGTACGGGCCGCCCGACTTCTCGAGCGGGGACGCCCAGCCGCCGCCGGTCAGGATCGGGACCGGGCCGTTGCCAGGGTCGGCGTAGCCCGCGTACACCTTGGACACGATCTGCGGCCGGTTGATCAGGTACTCCAGCGCCTGCCTGATGTACAGCTGGCTCAGCAGCGGGCCGACCGCCTTGTTGTACAGGTTCGGCACGATCTCAGCGACGCCGGGGACCGCCTGCTCCGCCACCAGGTACCCCTCGGACTCAAGCGCGCCGATCTGACGGACGTCGTTGAGCGGAAGGGCCGCCAGGCCCAGCGAGGTCCCCGAGCGCAGGGTGTCCATCTCGGGGACATCGGAGGTGAACGGGGTCCAGGCGACCTGGTCAAGCACCGGCTTGTCCGGGCCCGAGTAGTTCTTGTTCGGGACCCAGGAGTAGTAGCCGCTGGTGTCGAAGGCGCCGAGGCGCCAGGGGCCGTCCACGACCTTCCACAACGGGTTGGTGGTGAAGGTGGCCATGTCGCCGCCTTGCTTTTGCAGGAAGCTCCAGACGGCTTTGGCGCCGGCCGTGGTCTCGTCGTAGTTGCCGACCTTCCCCGTCGCCGAGGTCTTGTCCCAGGCGTGCTGCGGGATGATCGTGACGACGTTCAGTATGTCGTCGGTGTAGTAGGTGGGGTTGTACGACCTGGTCAGGTCGAGCACGACGGTGTGGGCATTGGGCGTGAGCACCTTCTTGACGTCGGTCGGGAACCCGCCCGGGGTGTACTCGTTCCAGTTCTTGTAGTTCGCCTTGACCAGGTTGTAGGTGAAGCTGAAGTCACGGCTGGTCAACGGCACGCCGTCGGACCACTTCCACGGCTTGAGCACGATCGTGAGGACAG
This sequence comes from Streptosporangiaceae bacterium, assembly GCA_030045175.1. GTDB lineage: Bacteria > Actinomycetota > Actinomycetes > Streptosporangiales > Streptosporangiaceae > Chersky-822. Next base: position 8,219 of record JASIBM010000147.1, read on the forward strand.
AGTCGTTGTGGGAGTAGGTCAGCGAGCTGAACAAGCTCTCCTGCGGGTTCACGATCGACCGCGCGCCGTCGCCGTCATAGGCGACCGGCGGCCACAGGCCCATGGTGAGGTTGACGTTGTAGCCATCGCTGTTCGTAGCGGGCGCGTAAGGAAACATGAAGTTTGGCGACACGCCAACCTCGGCGACCGTCACCTTGCCGCCCCGTACCAGCTGGCCGGTCACCTTCGTGCCCGTGCCCACGTGCGTCGTCGCGGTGCTGCAGCCCGCGGCGACCATCGCTGTCGCGACCGCCGCCACCGCGACGGCCATGCCTCGTAGTCTTCGCATTCGCTCGTCTCCCATCCTTAGTCAAGTTTTCCGACCGCAAAACTAGGTAATCCTACCAAACCTGCTGCGCCCCCGGCTTGCTGGGCGATAAGGTGGCCATGAGACAAGCTAGCCATAGCGCTGACAAGGCAGTCAAGAATGGCTAGCCACCAGCCTTTTCCGCCTGCTGCAACGGGAAGTGGCAAGCTGCCAGGTGCCCGGCACCGAAAGACGTGGGCATCGGTTCCTCCATCGCGCAGATTTCCTGTGCGAACGGGCAGCGGGTGCGGAACCGGCAGCCGGACGGCGGGTTGCGCGGCGAGGGCAGCTCGCCGGTGATTCCCTCGCCGCGGCGCTGCGGCGCCACCGCCGGGTCGGGTACCGGGATCGCGCTGATCAGGCCCGCGGTGTAGGGGTGCGCGTGCCGCAGGTAGATGTCGTCGCTGGTGCCCACCTCGACCAGCTTGCCGAGGTACATCACGCCGATCCGGTCGGCCAGGTACCGCACCACGGCAAGGTCGTGCGAGATCAGGACGTAGGTCAGGCCGCGGGCGGCCTGCAGCCGCCGCATCAGGTTCAGCACCTGGGCCCGGATCGAGACGTCAAGCGCGCTGACCGGCTCGTCGGCGACGATGACCTTCGGGCTGAGCGTGAGCGCCCTGGCCAGGCCGATGCGCTGCCGCTGGCCGCCAGAGAACTCGTGCGGGAATCGCTCCACCACATTGCGGGGCAGGCCCACCTCGTCAAGCAGCTCAAGGACGCGCTGCTGCTGCTCCGCTCGCGAGCCGATGCCCTTGACGGTCAGCGGCTCACGGATGATCGAGCCGACCCGCATCCGCGGGTCAAGCGAGGAGGACGAGTCCTGGAAGATTAGCTGCAGGTCGCTTCGCCTGGTTCGCAGCGCATGACCGCGCAGCGCGGCGATGTTGACGCCGTTCAGCGTCACCGAGCCGCCCGTCGGCTGCTCAAGCGCCACGATCATCCGGCCGATGGTGGTCTTGCCGCACCCTGACTCGCCGACCAGGCCGAACGTCTCGCCCGCGCCGACGCCGAACGAGACCCCGGACACCGCCTGCACCGCGCCCGCGCGACGCGGCAAGATGCCGCCGGTGGCCGGGAACTCCTTGACCAGGTCATGGAGCTGCAGCAGCGGGCCGGCCGGCAAGGCGCCGTCGGTCACGCTGCCATCGGTCACGCTGCCATCAACCACGCTGGCATCAACCACGCTGCCATCAACCACGGGGGCGGGCTCACGCACGAGCGCAGGCCCGGCCGGCAGCTTCGCGATGGCATCGGCCTTGGCCGGGTCCAGTGGCCCCTCGACGGGGTGCCAGCAGGCGAACAGGTGGTCCGTCGCCCCGGTCAGCGAAGGCTCGGACACGCGGCAGATGTCGTCGGCGCGGGGGCACCTGGCCGCGAACCGGCAGCCGGCCGGCAGGTGACCCAGGTCCGGCGGGATGCCGCCGATGTTGAGCAACGGCAGCGAGCGATCCTGGGCCAGCCTCGGGATGGAGGCAAGCAGCGCCTGGGTGTACGGGTGGCGCATCTTCGAGAACAGGTCGCCGGTATCCGCGGTCTCCACGATCCGCCCCGCGTACATGACGTTCACCCGGTCCGTGTGCCCGGCGATGACGCCCATGTCGTGGGTGATCAGCAGCATGGCCATGCCGAGCTGCGACTTGAGCCGGTCGAGCAGGTCCAGGATCTGGGCCTGGATCGTCACGTCGAGCGCCGTCGTCGGCTCGTCGGCGATCAGCACCTTCGGCTCGCAGGACAGCGCCATCGCGATCATGACCCGCTGGCGCATGCCGCCAGAGAGCTGATGCGGGTAGTCGTTCAGTCGCTCCGCCGGCCGGGGCAGGCCCACCATGTCGAGCACGTCGGTAGCCCGCCGCAGCGCCGTCTTCTTGCTCGCGCCCCTGTGCAGCATCACCGGCTCCGCGACCTGCGATCCGATGGTCCTCGTCGGGTTCAGCGAGGTCAGCGGGTCCTGGAAGATCATCGCGATGTCGTTGCCTCGGATCTTGCGCAGCTCCTGTTCGCTGCTGCCGACGAGCTCGCGGCCTTCCAGCTTGATCGAGCCGCCCACCAGATAGCCCCCTGGCGGTAGCAGTCCCATCACCGACAAGCCCGTCATCGACTTGCCGCAGCCCGACTCGCCCACCAGGCCAAGCGTCTCCCCGGCAGCTAGGTACAGGTCCACGTCGCCCACCGCCTGGATCACGGTGGCCGGCTGCCTGATGTGAGTGGAAAGACCGGTAATCTCAAGGACTGGTGCCACGGGTGGAGTATCGCCCACCGATCGCTACCGCGCCAAGGTTGCCCCCATGACGGACGGCTAACCTGGCACTATGGCAATCGAAGGTGAGTACGTACCCAGCCCGAGCGGCTGGGTTCGCGATCAGGTAGAGCTCTTCGAGGGCTCGGGCGGAACGCAGGGGACGACGCTGCTCGGCACGGGCCTGCCGGTGGTGATCGTCACGAACGTCGGGGCCAAGACCGGCAAGGTGCGCAAGACGCCCTTGATGCGGGTCGAGCACGAGGGCAGCTACGCCGCCGTCGCGTCGAAGGGCGGCGCGCCAGAGCACCCGGTCTGGTACTACAACCTGCGGGCCAACCCGCGGGTCACGCTTCAGGACGGCCCGGTGCGGACGGACATGATAGCGCGCGAGCTCAGCGGCACCGAGCGGGAACAGTGGTGGCAGCGCGCGGTCGCCGCCTACCCGCCCTACGCCGAGTACCAGGTCAAGACGGCCAGGCAGATCCCCGTCTTCGTGCTCGAGCCGACCAGCTGAGGTGCTCGAGTCCGCCGGCTGAGCTAGCTTCCCGTCGAAGGTAATGTTGTAATCAAAATAAGACCGGGGGAGCCGGGGAGGTCCCGATGGCAGCCGACGCACCGCTCGACGCATACTCGGCCATCGTGTCCGGGGTGGCCGCCGAGCTGACGCCGAAGGTCGCGAGCCTGCGGGTCAGTCAGGGTGGCAGGCTGTCGGCGGAGAGCATCGGCTCGGCCGTCTTGTACACCAGCGACGGGTTCTTGCTGACGAACGCTCACGTCGTGGGCCGGGCGGCCGGCGGCACCGCGCTGTTCTCCGACGGGACGAGCTCGCCGTTCACCGTGGTCGGCGCCGATCCGCTCTCCGACCTCGCCGTGATCAGGGCCGGGGCGGCGACCCCGCGGCCTGCGACGCTCGGCGAGGCCGACGACCTGGTGGTCGGGCAGCTAGTGGTCGCCGTCGGCAGCCCGCTCGGCCTGGCCGGGTCGGTCACCGCAGGCGTGGTGAGCGCGCTCGGGCGGTCGCTGCCGACGCGAAGCGGCTCCGCCGTGCGGCTGGTCGAGGACGTGATCCAGACCGACGCCTCGCTCAACCCCGGCAATTCGGGCGGCGCGCTCGCCGACGCGCGGGCGCGGGTGGTCGGCATCAACACCGCCGTGGCCGGGATCGGCCTCGGCCTCGCCGTGCCGATCAACGCCACGAGCCGCAAGATCATCTCGGCGCTGATGCGGTACGGCCGGGTGCGGCGGGCCTTCCTCGGCATCGTGAGCGCGCCGACCCCGCTGCCCGCGCCGCTGCACGAGCGCGTCGGCAGGAAGGAAGGACTGCGGGTGGCCGACCTCGTGCCGGCCGGCCCGGCCGCGAGGGCCGGGCTGCGGGTCGGCGACATCCTGGTCAGCGCGGCGGGCAAGCCGGTCGCGACGGCCCAGGACCTGCAGCGGCTGATGTTCGCCGAGGCAATCGACAGGCCGCTCGAGATCACGGTGCTGCGCAACGGCGCGCTGGTGGACGTGATCGCGCAGCCCGCGGAGCTTGCCGCCGCGTGAGCAGATGCTGCGATGCCCCCGCGAGTGCGTAAGAATGGCTTATGAGCAAGCAACCCAGCGCCCCGCCGCCTGGTGACAAGCCGGCGCCCACCGCGCCCCCGCCCCCGCCCTCGTGGCGGCACTGGCTCTGGCCCATCGCGCTCCTGGCCATGCTGGTGCTCTGGTTCTACCTGCCGCTGAGCCAGTCGAGCACGATCACCCTCAGCTACAGCCAGTTCATGGCGAAGGCCACGGCGCATCAGATCAAGGACGTGACGATCGCGGCGACCGCCACGAACCCGGTCGCCAACGGGACGCTGACGAACGGCAAGGCCTACACCACCGTGCTGACGGGAACGGTGAACCCGCAGTACGCCCAGCAGCTCACCAAGACCTGTCGCTGTCAGGTCAGCGCGGCCACGGCCAGCCCGAGCATCGGCTCGGACCTGCTCTACCTGCTGATCATCTTCGCCCCGCTGATCTTCGTCATCTACCTGTTCCGGCGGATGTCACGGTCGGGGCCGCTGCAGAGCGCGCTCGGGGTCGGCAGGTCGCGGGCGAAGGTCTTCGACGCCGAGCGGCCGCAGACGAAGTTCGCCGACGTGGCCGGCTACGACGGGCCGAAGGAGGAGGTCAGCGAGATCATCGACTTCCTGCGCAACCCGGGCCGGTATCAGCGGGCCGGCGCGATGGCGCCGCGCGGCATCTTGATGATCGGCCCGCCGGGCACCGGCAAGACGCTGCTCGCCAGGGCCGTCGCCGGCGAGGCTTCGGTGCCGTTCATCTCGGTGACAGGCTCGAGCTTCGTCGAGATGTTCGTCGGCGTCGGCGCGGCGCGGGTGCGCGACCTGTTCGCCGAGGCGAGAAGGCGGGCGCCGTGCATCATCTTCGTCGACGAGGTCGACGCGATCGGCCAGCGCAGGGCGGGCTCGGGCGCGGTGGTGGCCAACGATGAGCGCGAGCAGACCCTGAACCAGTTGCTCGCCGAGATGGACGGCTTCGACATGACCCAGGGGATCGTGGTGCTCGCCGCCACGAACCGGCCCGAGGTGCTCGATCCCGCGCTGCTGCGGCCAGGCAGGTTCGACCGGCAGATCACGATCCCGCTGCCCACGCTGGACGAGCGGGCCGAGATCCTGGTCGTGCATTGCCGGGGCAAGCGCCTGGCCGGAGACGTCGACCTGCGGGTCGTCGCGCGGGGCACGCCCGGGTTCTCCGGCGCCGACCTGGCCAACCTGGCCAACGAGGCGGCGATCTTCGCCGTCCGCGGCAATCGCGAGATACTGACCGCCGCCGACTTCGACGACGCCAGGGACAGGATCCTGCTCGGCAGGCGCGAGGGCTCGAACGTGCTGCTGCCCGAGGAGAAGCACGCGGTGGCCGTGCACGAGGCCGGGCACGCGATCGTGGCCGCGCTGTCCGACCACGCGGACCCGGTCGCCAAGGTCACCATCTTGCCTGCCGGGCAGGCGCTCGGCGTGACGCAGCAGCTGCCGCTGATCGAGCGGCACCTGTACGGCGAGGACTACCTGCGCGAGTCGCTTGCGGTGCGGCTCGGTGGCCGCGCCGCCGAGCTCGTGGAGTTCCGCCAGGGCTCGACCGGCGCGGCGAACGACCTGTCCACGGCGACGGACCTGGCTACCAGGATGGTGCGGGAGTTCGGCCTGTCGGCCAAGCTCGGCCCGGTCGGCTACCCGCAGGGCGGCTCGGTCTTCCTCGGCGGCGGCGGCAACGGCTTCTCAAGCAGGCCCTTCGCCGAGTCCACGCAGGCGACGATCGACGCCGAGGTGGCCAGGCTGCTCAGGGAGGCCGAGCAGGCCGCCGTCGAGGTGATCCGCGGCCACAAGGACATGCTTGACGAGCTCGTGAACCTGCTGCTTGATGAGGAGACCGTGGACGGCTCGGAGGTGTACCGTATCGCCAGGCGCTCGGCGCCAGCGCACCGCGCGGCCGACGAGGTGACGGTCGGGCCGCGCGCAGCGAATGCGCACGCCGACGCCTTGCCCGATCGAAGCCACGCCGAGTAGGACATCATCATGCCGCTGCTCATCTTGTCGTCAGGCGCCGTGCGCGACGTGCTCGGGCATGCCCGGTGCGCGGACGCGATGCGCGCGATACTTGCCGCGCGGGCCCGCGGCGAGGTCTTCCAGCCGCTGCGGAGCATTCTGCACCCCGACGGCGCGGCCGGGTTCATGGGCCTGATGCCGTCCTATCAGGCTGACGCCGGGTACGGGCTCAAGGCCATCTGCGTCACGCCGGGGAACCCGGCCGCCGGCCTTGACTCGCACCAGGGCATCGTGATGTTGTCGAGCGCGCAGACCGGCGAGCCGCTCGCCGTGCTCAACGCCTCGGCGGTCACCGAGATCAGGACGGCGGCCGTCTCGGCGGTGGCGACCGAGCTGCTCGCCCGCCAGGACGCCGACGTGCTCGCGATCATCGGCACGGGCGTGCAGGCGAGATCGCACCTGCAGGCGATCAGCGCGACCCGCCGCCTGGCCGAGATACGGGTGGCCGGACGGACGCCTGAGAAGGCAGCGGCGTTCGCCGAGCAGACGGCGCCGACCGCGCTCGCCGAGGTCGACGCCAGGGCCGGGCAGGTCGGCCAGGCCGGGGAGGGCACCGCGAGCGCGATTCCCGTCATCGCCTGCGACTCGGTGCGCAAGGCCGTCCAGGGCGCGCACATCGTCGCGACCGTCACGAGCTCGGCCGAGCCCGTGCTGCGCAGGGAGTGGCTGGCGCCAGGCACCCACATCAACGCGGTCGGCTCCAGCCTGCCCCGCGCGCGCGAGCTCGACACCGCGACGATGCGGGACGCGGTCCTGTTCGCCGACAGCCGCGAGTCCCTGCTCTCGGAGTCTGGTGACTACCTGTTCGCCGCCGCCGAGGGCGCGGTCGGGCCCGACCACATCCGTGCCGAGCTCGGCGACCTGCTGGTCAGCGGCGGGCGGGACTCGGCCTCCGGCAGGCGCGACGCGGACGAGATCACCGTCTTCGACTCCCTCGGCCTCGCCATCGAGGACCTCGGTGCCGCGACGGTCGCCTATCAGGCGGCCCGCGAGCGTGGCCTCGGCGTCTGGGTCGACTTCGAGTAGCGCTCCCGTCTGGCCGTCGGTCCTGTCTGGCCCTCGGTCCTGTCTGGCCCTCGGTCCGGAACCGGAAAGCGAGCCGGTGCGTCTGAGGCGCAGGAACGCATTCCGGGACCGAACAGGGAGCATCTGTCATGGCCATTTTCATCAAGCCCGGCTATCGCGCGCCGGTGATCGGCGTCGCGTCTGCCGTGCTGCTCATCGGGTCCTTCCTGCTCGGCACCGCGCAGGCCAGCCAGTCGGGCACCGTCGGCGCCAGCGCGCGTGACGCGGCCCTCACCCAGCCCGACGGGAAGATCACGGTCACCGGGACCGGGACAGTCACTGGCACGCCGAACCAGCTCGTGCTCAGCATGGGCGTGCAGGTCAACTCGTCGTCGGTGTCATCGGCGCTCGCGCAGGCCAACCGCGCGACCAACCGGGTCACGGCCGCGCTGAAGTCCGGCGGCGTGACCGCGGCCAACATCGCGACCTCCGGCCTGTCGATCCAGCCGAACTACCGCGGCAGCGGCCAGGTGCCGATCGGCTACGGGGTGAGCGAGCAGCTCACCGCGACGCTGACCGACATGAGCAAGGCCGGCGGCCAGATCCAGGCCGCGGTCAGCGCGGGCGGCAACGCGACCACCGTCGACGGGGTCTCGCTGAACCTGACCGACACGAGCAGCCTGCTCGCCAGGGCGCGCGCCGCGGCCGTCCGCGACGCCAGGGCCAAGGCCACCCAGTTCGCCAGCGCGCTCGGCGAGCAGGTCACCGGCGTGATCAGCGTCTCCGACCAGACCTCGACTGTCCCGTACCCGCAGTTCGCCGCGTCCGCGACAACCAGCAAGGCGGCGTCGGTGCCTGTCTCGCCTGGCTCGCAGCAAGTCAGCGTCCAGATCACCATCGTCTACGCGATCGGCTGATGCCGCGGCTGGTACGCTGCCGCCATGACAACGAACCAGGCAGCCCGCTGGTGGCGCCGCCGTTAGGCGGGCCTGGTTCGCACGCGCACCCACCAAGGCGACCGCCGCGAGTCGGCGGTCGCCTTGTCGCGTCCGTGGCTCGCGGCGGCACTCCGAAAGGACACGCCATGACGCTACGCACAGCGCGAGGCGAGGACGTCATCGCGCCAGGCGACGATGTCACAGCGCAGTACCCGGCCGACTTCGGCGCCACGACGACGCCGGGCGTCACGACGTTCGTCACTGCGGGCGAAATCACGATCACCAGGACCGCGGCCCCCTTCGGGCCGGCCCTGCTGGCCGGCCTCACCAGCCAGGTCGACGACAGGCGGGGCGGCGCATTCAGCTCGGGGATGGAGTACCCGGGCAGGTACAGCCGCTGGCACCTGGGCTACGTCGACCCGTGCCTCGAGCTCGTTGCGCGCGGGCGCGAGCTGACGGTCACAGCGCTCAACGGCCGCGGCGCGGTGCTGCTGCCTGCCATCGGCGCCGCGCTCGCCAGGGCGGCAAGCACGCCACCCGCCGCGACGCCGCCCGCGGCCAGCGTGACCGTCGTGATTCCCGAGCCCGCCGGCCTCGTTCCCGAGGAGCGGCGCAGCCGCCGGCCGACGGTGTTCACCGCGCTCAGGGAGGTGATCGCGCTGTTCGCCTGCCCGGATCCGCACCTGGGCCTTTTCGGAGCGTTCGGCTACGACCTGGCGTTCCAGTTCGAGCCGATCAGGCTCCGGCCCGGCCGGGAAGGGAACCGGCGCGACCTCGTGCTGCACCTGCCAGACGAGCTCTACGTGATCGACAGGAAGCGCGAGACCGCGATGCGGTATAGCTACGAATTCGCGGTCGGGGGCCGGTCGACC
>JASIBM010000148.1 GCA_030045175.1 Streptosporangiaceae bacterium
AACGTGCGCACGGTGATGGGCACGGCCCAGGCCGGAGCCGTGGCGATCGTCTGCGCCGCCCGGCTCGGCCTGCCGGTCGCACTGCACACGCCGAGCGAGGTCAAGGCGGCGGTCACCGGCAGTGGCCGGGCCGACAAGGCCCAGGTGACCCACATGGTGACCAGGCTGCTGCGGCTGCCGGATCCGCCGCGCCCCGCGGACGCCGCCGACGCGCTTGCGCTGGCGATCTGCCATCTGTGGCGCGGCGGCGCGCAGGCCAGGCTCGCGGCTGCTGCGGCGAGGCAATGGGCGGGAGGAGCTCGATGATCGCGCATCTCGACGGCGTCGTGGCGACGGTAGCACCCGAGGGGGCGGTGATCGACGTGGGCGGGGTCGGCCTGCTCGTGCAGTGCTCGCCCGGCACGCTGGCCGGGTTGCGGCCGGGGGAGCGGGCCAGGGTCTGCACGTCCCTCGTGGTGCGTGAGGACGCGCTCACGCTCTACGGATTCGCCAGCGAGGACGAGCGCGGCACGTTCGAGTTGCTCCAGACCGCCAGCGGCATCGGGCCGAGGCTGGCGCTCGCGATGCTGGCCACGTTCAGCCCTGACGAGCTGCGCAGGGCCGTGGCCGCCGAGGACGTGACCGGGCTCACCCGCGTTCCTGGGATCGGGCGCAAGGGCGCCCAGCGGATCGTGCTCGAACTCGCCGGCAGGCTAGGCTCCCCCGGTGACGGCGTGGGCCTCGCGGGTCAGGCCGGCGCCGCGGCGGCGGGCCAGCACGTGGCCGGCGGGCTGGCTAACGGCGTGCCCACGTGGCGTGACCAGGTGCGGACCGGCCTGATCAACCTGGGCTGGCAGGGCAAGGACGCGGATCAGGCGATCACTGCTATCGAGCCGGCGCTGCTGGCCGAGCGAGCCGGCCAAGGCGACGGCACCATGGAACGTGCCGGCGCGGACGTCGACGTCGCGGTGGCGCTGCGCGCCGCGCTCGCCGTCCTGGGCCGTCGGTGAGCACCGTGCCGGAGGCGCGCAAGGCAAGCACCGTGCCGGAGGCGCGCAAGGCCAGCACCGTGCCGGAGGCGCGCAAGATTAGCACCGTGGACTCCGACAGGTTCGTCTCGCCGCTCGCCGATGCGGACGAGCGGCAGATTGAGGGCGCGCTGCGGCCCAGGCAGCTTGCCGAGTTCGTCGGCCAGGCCAGGCTGCGCGAGCAGCTCACGCTCGTGCTCGAGGGCGCGATGCGGCGCAGGAAGGCGCCGGATCACGTGCTGCTTTCCGGCCCGCCCGGGCTCGGCAAGACCACGATCGCGATGATCATCGCCGCCGAGCTAGGCGCTCCGCTGCGGATCAGCAGCGGGCCCGCGATCGAGCGGGCGGGCGACCTGGCGTCGGTGCTGACCTCGCTGGCCGGCGGCGAGGTCGTGTTCATCGACGAGATCCACCGGCTGGCCAGGCCGGCCGAGGAAATGCTCTACCTCGCGATGGAGGACTTCAGGGTCGACGTGATGCTCGGCAAGGGGCCGGGCGCTACCGCCCTGCCGCTCGACATCGCGCCGTTCACGCTGGTCGGGGCCACGACGCGGGCGGGCTTGCTGCCTGCGCCGCTGCGCGACAGGTTCGGCTTCACCGGCCACCTGGAGTTCTACGACCCGGCCGAGCTCGGCGTGATCATCCGCCGGTCCGCCGGGCTGCTCGGGGTGGACCTGCGGGACGAGGGCGCGGACGAGATCGCCGGACGCTCGCGCGGGACGCCCAGGATCGCCAACCGGCTGCTCCGCCGGGTCAGGGACTTCGCCGAGGTTCGCGGTGACGGCGTGGTCACCAGGGCGGCCGCGCGCGCGGCGCTCGAACTGTACGAGGTGGACGAGAGCGGCCTGGACCGGCTTGACCGCGCGGTGCTCTCCGCGCTGGTGGAGCGGTTCGGCGGCGGACCGGTCGGGCTGTCCACGCTCGCGGTCGCCGTCGGCGAGGAAGCCGAGACCGTCGAGGTAGTAGCCGAGCCATTCCTGGTCCGGGCCGGCCTGATGGCGCGCACCGCGCGCGGGCGGGTGGCGACGTTGGCCGCTTGGACCCACCTCGGCCTGGCTCCGCCACCCGCCGGGACTGGCCTGGCGGCATCGCCTGGCCACCTCGGCCAGCGGGATGAATCAGGTGCCATCACGCTGTTTGACTAGGTGAAGGCGATCGCGTGACGAAGCCACAAAAGTGGCGTCTGGTTGCGGCCCGATCACGATTACTCGACGAACGTCGTAGCCTGTGTGTACGCGGTGCGCGCACCGCTAAACTTCGGCAGTTGGTCTCCCCAGCCGCCAGGCGAGCCGGCCAGGCCGACCTGACGCCTGGGTCGCTAACGGTCGCTGCGCCGTCAACTGGAAGGAAGCCCCTCATGGGGATCATGTACCTAGCCTCCACCACCGCGCCCACGAAGTCGGGTGGCACGAGCCCTGAGTTCTTCATCGTCCTGATCGTCCTCTTCGCGGCGTTCTACGTGCTGATGATCAGGCCCCAGCGAAACAGGGCACGCCGGGCGCAGCAGACTCAGAACCAGGTCACCCCTGGCCAGCGGATCCGCACCACGGCCGGCCTGTACGGCACCGTCGTCTCGGGCGACGACCGTGACATCGTCGTCGAGATCGCGCCGGGCGTGCACGTGACGATGCTGCGCAGGGCCGTGATGGAAGTGCTGCCCGATGACTACGGAACGGTCGACGATGAGGCGGAATCCGCGGACCACGCGGACTTCGACCCCGCGTACGATCTCGATGATCAGCCGAATGGCAGCGCGCCAAAGGACAAGCAGGACGCCGACGAGCGCGAGCCGAGGGACAGCAGCATCTAGCCGGACGGCGGACCAATCGAACTAGGGGCAGGCACAGGTGGCTTCGTCAAGCGATAGGTCGTCCAGGGCGGGCGGTGGTTCCGCCTCCTGGCAGGGCGGCGGCAGTTCCAAGGCGGGCGGTGGCGTCACGGTCTCCCGGCCCAGCCGGTACCTCATCACGCTGGTCGCGCTGATCATCGTGATGCTGCTCGGCGTCATCGGGGGGGCGCTGTCGCACCCGAGTGCCTGGCACTCGAGGTTCAGGGTGGGCCTCGGCCTTGACTTGCACGGCGGGACCGAGTTCACGATCCAGGCCGTCCCGCCGCGCGGCAAGACGCCGACCCCGGCCGAGATGAGCCAGTCTGTCGCCATCTTGACCAGCCGGGTCAACGGCCAGGGCTTCTCCGGCGCCACCGTGCAGCAACAGGGCAGCGACATCATCGTGGTCTCGGTGCCCGGTGAGGGCGCCAAGAACATCGCCCCGCTGCTCCAGTCGGCCTTGCTGCGGCTCCGCCAGGTCCTGATCGAGGCGCCCGGCTACCCGACCTCGGAGCTGGCGACGACGCCGACCCCGTCGGCGAGTCCCTCGCCGTCGGCTAGCCCGTCGGCTAGCCCCTCGTCGTCGGCGAGCCCGTCGTCGTCGGCGAGCCCGAAGTCGTCGGCCAGTCCGTCGCCCTCGGCCAGCAAGCCGGCCGCGCGGCCCGCCGGCGGCGGGTCTGGCCAGGCGGCCTCCGCGCGGAGCCTGCCCGGTGCCACACCGTCGTCGTCGGCGTCGCCCAAGCCGTCGTCGTCCGCCAAGCCAAGCTCGTCGCCGAGCCCGACCCCGTCGCCGAGCCCGACTTCGACCCCGAAGGTGGTCACCAAGCTACCGACCGCCGCCCAAGCCGCCGCGGACGGCGGGGGCGACCTCTCGCTGGTGCACAGCAAGGCCGTGATCAATGACTTCAACCGGCTGAACTGCAGGCACAAGGAGTGGCAGAAGCAGATCTACGGCGGCAACCCCAACAACTGGGACAACCCGAACGTCCAGATCGTCTCCTGCGGCCCTGGGGACGTCAAGTACATACTCGACGTGGCCAAGGTCGTGGGCACCGAGCTTAAGAACGTCCAGGCCACGATTGACCCGACGACCAACCAGTGGATCGTCCAGTTCGGCCTCAACGGTACTGGCGGCAGCGCCTTCGGCACGATGACCACGCAGATGTACACCAAGTACTTCGACGCCACCACGGGCAGCGCGACCTCGGTGCTCGACGACTTCGGGATCGTGCTTGACGGGAAGGTCGTGTCCGCGCCCCAGATCACCAGCCCGATCACGAACGGGTCGGGAGAGATTACCGGCGGCACCGGCGCGCCGTTCTCGCAGGGGTACGCCGACCAGCTCGCGGCCGTGCTTAAGTACGGCGCCGTGCCGCTCGCCTTCCAGCCGCAGTCGGTCACCTCGGTCTCCGCGCAGCTCGGCTCGGCACAGCTCACCGCCAGCCTGATCGCGGCGGCAGTCGGCCTGCTCCTTGTCGTCGTCTACTCGTTCATCTACTACCGCGGCCTTTCGCTGGTGTCGGTGTTCAGCCTGGCGACCGCGGCGCTGCTGGCCTGGCTGGCAGTCATCCTGCTCAGCACCTACCGCGGCTACACGCTCTCCCTGGCCGGCGTGGCCGGCCTCATCGTGGCGATCGGAATCACGGCGGACTCGTTCGTCGTGTTCTTCGAGCGATTGCGCGACGAGGTCAGGGAGGGCAAGTCGCTGCGAGCGGCGGTGGAGCGCGGCTGGGCCCGGGCCAGGCGGACCATCCTGGTCTCTGACACGGTCTCGTTCCTCGCGGCCGCGCTGCTCTACATCTTCGCGATCAGCGACGTGCGCGGCTTCGCTTACACGCTCGGCCTGACCACGCTGATCGACGTCGTCGTGGTGTTCTTGTTCACCAAGCCGATGGTGACGCTGCTGTCCAGGACCAAGTTCTACGGGCAGGGACATAGGTGGTCCGGCCTCGATCCGGCCAGGCTCGGAGCGAGATCTCCGTGGCGCGGCGCACGCCCGGCCACAGCCCGGCCCGCGCCGGGTAGCGCGGCCTCGGCGCCCTCGGCGCCCCCGGCGAACCCGATGGAGGCGTGATGTCCGCGCGTGGCGCGATGTCCGGGCTTGCCAGCATCGGCGGCCGGCTGTACCGGGGCGAGGTCTCCTTCGACTTCGTCGGCCGCCGCAAGCTCTGGTACACCATCTCCGGCGTGATCTTGGTGGTCAGCATCGCGGCGCTGATCTTCCGTGGCCTGAACTACAGCGTGGAGTTCAGCGGCGGTGAGGTGTTCAACTTCAAGACCACCACGTCGGTTACGCAAACGCAGGTGACCAACGCTTTCTATGCCGCCGGCAGCGGGTCCGACATCACCGTGGAGCGGGTTGGCTCGGCGGGCTGGCAGGTCGTGACCCCGGTCTTCAGCACGAAGAGCCCGCTGGCCAATCAGAGCATCGAGTTCAAGATCGAAGACTCGGTTACCCGCGCGCTTCCGTTGCGCACTCCGATCAGCCTGGAGTCGGTCGCCCCGACCTGGGGCTCCCAGATTCTGGACAAGGCGCTGGAGGGGCTGGTCGCGTTCCTCATCGTGATCGTGCTCTACCTGTCGATCGCGTTCGAGTGGCGAATGGCCACCGCGGCCCTGGTGGCGCTCGCGCACGACATCCTGATCACCGTCGGCGTGTACGCGCTGCTCGGCTTCGAGGTCAGCCCGGCCACGGTGATCGGCTTGCTCACCATCCTCGGTTACTCGCTCTACGACACGGTCGTGGTATTCGACAAGGTCAGGGAGAATACCGCCGGGCTGCTCGCGACCAGGCGCAGCACCTACAGCGACGCGGCCAACCTCGCGCTGAACCAGACCCTGGTCCGCTCGATCAACACCTCGCTGATAGCGCTGCTGCCGGTCGCCTCGATCCTGGCGGTCAGCGTGACCCTGCTCGGCAACGGCGAGCTGAAGGACCTGTCGCTGGTGCTGTTCGTCGGCATGCTGTCCGGCACCTATTCCTCGATCTGCATCGCCACCCCGGTGCTCGCCGACCTCAAGGAGCGCCAGTCCGACTACCGCAGGCTCGCCGGTGAGGTCGCGCGGAAGACGGCCAGCGTCAAGCGCCGGGCCAAGGCGGCGGTCACCGTCAGCGCCCAGGCGGAACCTGAGGCCATCCAGCCCGCCGGGCCGGCCGAGCCCGATGAGCTCGACGGAGCCGGGGCCGAACCGATCGGGGACGCCGTCGCCCGTGCGGCGGCGATGGCCGCGGGCCGGCCGGTGGCCGCGGGGAGCGGATCTCGCGCGGCCTCCTCGGGGCCGCGGCAACAGCCACGGCGGTCAAGCTCGGCACAGCGGCGGCCGTCGGGTAAGAAGAAGCGACGGTAGCCGACGGTGCCGGCGAGCCAGGCGGACGTGCCTGAGGCGACCGCCGAGCACGGCGCCGGCGATCAGCCCGCCGGTGCCGCCGAGGTGGTCGGCCCCGCGCCCGGCGGGCGGCGCGAGGAGCTGGCGAGCCGGCTGCTCCGGCTGGTCAGGGATGTCCCCGACTATCCGCAGCCAGGTGTGATCTTCAAGGACATCACGCCGTTGCTCGCCGACGGCGCGGCCTTCGCCGCCACGATCGGGGCGTTGGCCGACGGGCACGAGCGGATCGACAAGGTCGCGGGGATCGAGGCGCGGGGCTTCATCCTCGCCGCGCCGGTCGCCTGCCACCTGGGCGTCGGCTTCGTGCCCGTGCGCAAGGCCGGCAAGCTGCCTGGTCCGACGCACGCGCAGAGCTACGAGCTGGAGTACGGCACGGCGACGGTCGAGGTGCACGTCGACGCGTTCCGACCGGGGGACCGGGTGCTGCTGATCGACGACGTGCTGGCCACCGGCGGCACCGCGGCCGCGACCGCCGAGCTGATCAGGCGAAGTGGCGCCGAGGTCGCCGCCGTCGTCGTGCTGATCGAGCTCGGCTTCCTCGGCGGCCGCGCGCACCTGCCCGGCCTGGATCTGCGCGCCCTGCTCAGGTTGTAGGCCGTCCGCGGTGTTCGCACGCCTATGTGCTCTAGGCTCGCTAGACGGATCCTCGGGCGCGTGCTGAGGGAGGCGACCAGCCGGCCAGGCTCGGCCCGGCGGGAATCCTCGCGCGGCTACACTAGTTGCTTCAACTGACGCGAGGAGCGGCAGTGATAGGTGACGTGGCGACGGTCGGTACGGTCGAGAGCGGAGTCACCCAGGAAGCTGCGGGGCAGGTCAACCATAGCGATCGGGAACTGCCCGTAGCCGGCAACGGGGTGGCCCCTGGCGTAGGCACGCCCGATCAGCTTGGCCACGCTGGCGTCAGGCGACGGCTGCGGTTCGGCTCGCCGCGCGGCAGTGGCGTCAACCGGGTGCTCGAGCCGCTGATCAGGACCGTCCGGACCACTCATCCCAAGGCCGACATCAAGCTGATAGAGCGCGCCTACGAGGTCGCGGCCAGGTGCCACGCGGATCAGTCCCGGCTGAGCGGGGATCCGTACATCACCCATCCGCTCGCCGTGGCGACGATCCTCGCAGAGCTTGGCATGAACCATGAGACGCTCTGCGCGGCGCTGCTGCACGACACGATCGAGGACACCCCGTATACCCTCGCCGAGTTGCGCGAGGACTTTGGCGACGACATAGCCGCCCTGGTCGACGGGGTGACCAAGCTCGACAAGGTCAAGTACGGCGAGGCGGCGCAGGCCGAGACGGTACGCAAGATGGTCGTCGCGATGGCCCGCGACATCAGGGTCTTGGTGATCAAGCTGGCCGACCGCTTGCACAACATGCGCACCCTTCGCTACCTGCCACGGCACAAGCAGGAGCGGAAGGCGCGCGAGGTGCTCGAGATCTATGCCCCGCTCGCGCACCGGCTCGGGATGAACACCCTCAAGTGGGAGCTTGAGGACCTGGCGTTCGCGACCCTCTTCCCCAAGCGTTACGACGAGATCGCGCGGCTGGTATCCGAGCGCGCTCCGCGCCGTGAGGCGTTCCTGCAAGAAGTGATCGAAGAGGTCTCCGCTGACCTGCGCGAAGCGAAGATCAAGGTGCGGGTGACCGGTCGGCCGAAGCACCTCTACTCGGTCTACCAGAAGATGATCGCCAGGAATGTCGGCTTCGATGAGATCTACGACCTGGTCGCCGTCCGGGTCCTCGTCGACAGCGTCCGTGACTGTTACGCGGTGCTCGGTTGCGTCCACGCCAGGTGGAACCCAGTGCCTGGGCGGTTCAAGGACTACATCGCGATGCCGAAGTTCAACATGTACCAGTCGCTGCACACGACGGTGATCGGTCCAGGCGGCAAGCCGGTTGAGCTTCAGATCAGGACCTGGGGCATGCACCGGCGATCCGAGTACGGCGTGGCCGCGCACTGGAAGTACAAGGAGGAAGTGGCCAGCGGCCGCAGCCCGTCGGACCTTGACTGGCTCAGGCAGCTAGTGGACTGGCAGCGGGAGACCGCCGACCCGACCGAGTTCCTCGAGTCGCTGCGGTTTGAGGTCGGCAGCGCAGAGGTCTACGTGTTCACCCCGCGCGGCGAGGTCATCGCGCTGCCGCAGGGGGCCACCCCGGTGGACTTCGCCTACGCGATCCACACCGAGGTCGGCCACCGCACGATCGGCGCCAAGGTGAGCGGGCGGCTCGTCCCTCTCGAGTCGACCCTGTCCAACGGCGATACGGTCGAGATAATCACCACCAAGGCGCCCGACGCCGGGCCCAGCCAGGACTGGCTCGGGTTCGTCAAGAGCGCCAGGGCGCGCAACAAGATCAGGCACTGGTTCTCCAAGGAGCGCCGTGAGGCGGCGGCCGACACGGGCA
Source organism: Streptosporangiaceae bacterium (assembly GCA_030045175.1). GTDB lineage: Bacteria > Actinomycetota > Actinomycetes > Streptosporangiales > Streptosporangiaceae > Chersky-822. The sequence continues at coordinate 8,620 of JASIBM010000148.1, forward strand.
AGACGAAGATCGCGCAGATGATGCGCAAGCAAGGCCTGCCGCTGCAGCGGCTGGCGACGGCCGACGCGCTGAACGCGATCGCCAGCGAGATGCGCTACCAAGACCTGTCCGCGCTCTACGCGGCGGTGGGCGACGGCCACGTCAGCGCCCAGTCTGTGGTGTCGAAGCTGGTGAAGTCGGCGGGCGGCCTGGCCGGCGCCCAGGACGACCTGGCCGAGGCCACGGTGCTCACCAGGCCACCGAGCCCGGCGGTGACCGGCGACTCCGGCGTCTCGGTCGAGGGCGCCGCCGACGTCTGGGCACGGCTGTCCAAGTGCTGCACGCCGGTGCCAGGCGACACCATCACCGGCTTCGTGACCAGGGGAAATGGCGTTTCCGTGCACCGCGTTGACTGCGTCAACGTGATGCACATGATCCAGTCGGAGCCAGAGCGGGCGGTCGACGTGCGCTGGACGCCGAAGGAGAGCTCGCGGTTCCTCGCCGCGATTCAGGTCGAGGCTCTCGACCGGACCGGCCTGCTGTCGGATGTGACCAGGTCGATCTCGGAGCAGCACGTTAACATCTTGTCCGCGTCGGTCACCACGAGACGGGACCGGGTCGCGCTGAGCAAGTTCACGTTCGAGATGGGCGATCCCGAGCATCTGCGGCATGTGCTCAAGGCGGTCCGGACGGTGGACGGCGTCTACGACGCGCACCGCATAACCAATTGAGCCGCGTGACCAGCTGAGCCGCTGCCCGGCTGAGGAGCACGGCCTGGCGAGGTGCTGCCCGGCCTAGCTGGTCAGGTCGGCGAGGGTCTTCTCGGCCTCGGCCAGCCAGGACTTGCGGGTGGCGATGGCGTCGGTCGCGCGCTTGGTCGCCTGCTCGTCGTTGCGCTCGACCGCCTGGGCGAGCTGGCCTTCAAGCTGGCTGATCGTCCTGCGGATCTGCTCGACCGTGTCCCTGGCACGGGACAGCGCCTCAGGGTTGGTCTTGCGCCACTGGATGTCCTCGGCCTTGCGGACGGCGTCATCGACCTTGCGCAGGCCGCCCTCAAGCCGCTCCTGGGCCTCCCTGGCGACCTGGCCGATCTTGTCCCAGCGCTGGTGTATCGACCGCATGGCGGCGCGCGCCGCCTTCACGTCGGTCACCGGCAGTAGCTTCTCGGCCTCGGTGAGGAGCTCTTCCTTGGCCATGGCGCGCTCGCGGAGCTGGTTGTCCTTGGCAGAGAGCGCGGCGTTGCGCGCGTCGAAGAAGCCGCTTTGCGCGGCCCTGAACCGCTTCCACAGCTCGTCCTCGCTCGCCCGGTCACCGCGCCCGGCCTCCTTCCACGACGCCATCAGCTCGCGGTAGGCGGCCGCGGTCACCGCCCACTCGGTCGACGAGGCGAGTTCCTCGGCCCGCAGCACCAGCTGCAGCTTGCGCTCCCTGATCTCCTCGCGCTCCTGCTCGAGCGTGGCGAAGTAGGCCTTCCTGCGCTTGGCGAACGCGCTGCGGGCGACCGACATCCGCTTCCACAAGGCAGCCTCGGCCTGGCGGTCGCCGTGTGGCGCGGCCTTCCACTCATCAAGCAACTGCGCGAGCCGCTCGCCACCGGACTTCCAGTGCGTCGCCTCGGCGGCCACCTGCTCGGCCTCGGCGACGATCCGCTCCTTGAACTCGATCGCCTCGACCCGGGCGCGCTCCCGCGCCGCCTTCTGCTCGGCCGTGCGCTGGTCCGCCTGGCCGGTCAGGGCGTCCAGCCTGCGCTTGAGCCCGTCGAGGTCGCCTACGCACTTCGCCTCGTCGATGGCGACGTGCAGCCGGGCGATGGTCGTCTTGGCCTGGCCGGGCCCTAGGTCCGTGGTCGAGATCCGCCGCTCGAGCAGGCTGACCTCGGTGGCCAGCGACTCGTACCTGCGGGTAAAGAACTCAAGCGCCTCGTCTGGGCTCCCCGCCTGCCATATCCCCACGACGCGCTCGCCGTCCGCGGTGCGCACGTAGACGGTGCCGTCCTCAGCTACCCGGCCCCACGGATCGCTTTCCGTGCTCACCGCTACCTCCTGCTCGCGAACTGGTGGCCCGCAGGCCTTAGTGGGCTGACGTGCTTGCCTGCCCTGGTCAAGTCTTCTTGATCACGACGCTCTCGATCGTGACCTTGTCCTTCGGAGGGCCGCCTCCGGCCGGGTTCAGGGGCTTGCCTATGCCACCCTTCGCCACGTCCGCCAGGACGCTCAGCCCGCTGACGATCCGGCCGAACGGCGTGTAGTTGGGCGCCAGGGTGGTGTCCTTGTAGACCAGGAAGAACTGGCTTCCGTTGGTGTAGGGCTCCCCGCTGTTGGCCATCGCCACGGTCCCTGCCGGGTACGTGGCACCGGCGAGGTTCTCGCTGTAGAACGCATAACCAGGGCCGCCCGCGCCAGTCCCGGTCGGATCGCCGCACTGGATTATGTACAGGCCGCCCGACGTCGACAGGCGCGGGCAGGGAGTCTTGTTGTAGAAGTTCTTGCTGGCCAGGAAGACGAACGAGTTGACCGTGCAGGTCGCCTTGGAGTTCAGCAGGTCGATGACGATGTCGCCGCGGTTGGTCTTGATCGTCGCGGTGTAGGTCGCCTTGTAGTCCGGCGTGGCAGGTGGCAGGCCGCCCACCGGGCGCGCCGCGGTCCCGGACGGGACGTAGTCGCAGTGCGTCGCTGGCTCGGTCGCAGGGGGCGTCGCGTTGGGTGTCGCGCTTGCGCTCGGCGTCGCGCTGACGCTCGGCGTCGCCGATGGCGTCCCCTGGGCACTCGCGCTCTTGCTGCCAAGGTGCACCACGGTCAGCGTCACCACGAGGGCCACGATCAGCAGCACGACGCCGCCAGCCACCCAAGCGGTGACCTTGCGCATCGCCTGCTGCCGCTGAGCCTGCCGCACCAGCCGCCGTTCGTGGCGCTCCCTGGCCAGGCGCCGCTGCCGCTCCTGCTTACCCGCCACCCGTGCGGCCCTCCCGTTATCGACCGGTAGTGGTGCTCTTGAAAAACCTCGCGCATATTATCTACGCGACGCAAGTGCGCAGGCCGGCTGTTATCGGTTCGACGCACCAACCGCAGCCGTCCTGTAACTGCGATCGGCCCGGCAACCTGGCGCGCCCGCATGGTAGCCGTCACCGGTAGCCTGGACTCGTGCTGATCGCCGGATTCCCCGCCGGATCGTTCGCCGCGAACTGTTACATCGTGGCACCAGATGCTGGCGAAGAGTGCCTGATCATAGATCCTGGCCAGGACGCTGAGCCGGGAATCGAGGAGATCGTGGCCCGGCACCGGTTGCGGCCGGTGGCCGTGCTCGCCACGCACGGCCACCTCGACCACATCTGGTCTGTGGCGCCGGTGTGCGGTGCGAGGAACATCCCGGCCTGCATCCACCCGGCGGACCGGGCGCTGCTCAGTGATCCGGCGAAGGGCCTGTCGCTGCTGGCCGGCCAGCAGCTCTTCAAGGGGCTCACCTTTTCCGAGCCGGACGACGTCGTCGAGCTGGCCGACGGGATGAGCCTCCGCCTAGCCGGGATCGAGCTCGTGGTCGATCACGCCCCTGGGCACACTCCGGGGTCGGTGGCGTTCCGGTTGCCGGAGGACGAGGCTGAGCGGGGCGTGCTGTTCACAGGTGACCTGCTGTTCGCTGGCTCGATCGGTCGTACCGACCTACCTGGCGGCGACTACCAGACGATCCTCGATAGCCTTGCCCGGGTGTGCTTGCCGCTGCCCGACCAGACCGTGGTGCTTGCTGGCCACGGGCCGAGCACGACGATCGGCGCGGAGCGGGCGTCGAACCCGTTCCTGGCCGGCCTGGCACCAGCGAGCGGTCCGACGGCCAGAGGGCTCTGACGCCCGTAGGCGAGCGGGAAGGCGTGCGCGATCGAGCCGAAGGCGGAGCCGGAGGCGAGGGCGCGCGAGCGAGCCGTAGGGGCGCGGCGCCGCCTGGACTGAGGAGCGTGGTTTTCGCGACGAGGGAAGGCGGTGCCTTAAAGGCGCCCCGTAGGCGAGCGGGAAGGAAGAGGGATGATCCGCACGCACGAAGCGGGCGAACTGCGCCCGGCGCAGGCCGGGCAGCAGGTGACGCTGGCGGGCTGGGTGGCGCGGCGCAGGGACCACGGCGGCGTGGTCTTCATCGACCTGCGCGATGCCAGCGGCGTGGTCCAGGTCGTGCTCCGTCAGGAGGACGTGGCGCACGAGCTTCGGGCGGAGTACTGCGTGCTTGTCGCCGGGGTGGTGCGGCGCAGGCCAGCCGGTAACGAGAACCTCGAGCTGCCGACCGGGGAGATCGAGGTCGCCGCCGAGCGGGCTGAGGTGCTCGCCGAGTGCGAGCCGCTGCCGTTCCCGCTGGAAAGCCACGGCGAGCTGAACGAGGAGGTGCGGCTGCGGTACAGGTACCTGGACCTGCGCCGAGCCGAGATGGCGGCCGCGCTCCGGGCCAGGTCCAAGGCCGCCTACCTGGTCAGCGACGTCATGCGCGAGCACAACTTCGTCAACGTTGAGACGCCGTTCCTTACCAGGTCGACGCCAGAGGGCGCCAGGGACTTCGTGGTGCCCGTCCGGCTCCAGCCGGGTAGCTGGTACGCGCTGCCCCAGTCGCCGCAGCTGTTCAAGCAGCTCTTGATGGTCTCCGGGATGGAACGCTACTACCAGCTCGTGCGCTGCTTCCGCGACGAGGACTTCAGGGCCGACCGGCAGCCCGAGTTCACCCAGATCGACCTGGAGATGTCGTTCGTCACCCGCGAGGACGTCATCGCCGTCGCCGAGGACCTCGTGCGCCGGCTATGGCGGGAGATCGCCGGGTACGAGCTGGCGTTGCCGATCTCGCGGATGACGTACGCCGACGCGATGACCAGGTTCGGGTCGGATAAGCCCGACCTCCGGTTTGGCTGTGAGCTCGCCGACCTGACCGCGTACTTCGCCGGAACCGGCTTCCGGGTGTTCCAGGCCCCGCACGTGGGCTCCGTCGTGATGCCGGGCGGCGCGCGCCAGTCCCGCAAGGAACTCGATGGCTGGCAGGACTGGGCCAAGTCGCGCGGCGCCAGGGGCCTGGCCTACGTGCTCATCTCGGCCGACGGGTCGGTGGCCGATGCGGGGCCGGTGGCCAAGAACCTGTCCGAGAGCGAGCGGTCAGGGCTGGCGGCCGCGGCGGGGGCCGCGCCTGGCGATTGCGTGTTCCTCGCGGCGGGGACGCAGGCGGCGGCGCGGGCGCTGCTCGGGGCGGCGCGGCTGGAGATCGCCGAGCGGTGCGGGCTCATCGACCCGGCCGCGTGGGCGTTCACCTGGGTCGTCGACGCGCCGATGTTCGAAGAGGATGGCGAGGGCGGCTGGACGGCGGTGCACCACCCGTTCACCGCGCCGCTGCCGGACTGGGCGGACAAGTTCACCGCCGAGCCCGGCGGGGCGCTGGCCGACGCCTACGACATCGTCTGCAACGGCACCGAGATCGGGGGCGGGTCGATCAGGATCCATCGTTCCGCCATGCAGCAGCAGGTATTCGACGTGATCGGGCTGTCGCGGGACGAGGCGCGCTCGCAGTTCGGCTTCCTGCTCGACGCGCTGCGCTACGGTCCGCCGCCGCACGGCGGCATCGCGTTCGGCTGGGACCGGCTGCTGATGCTGCTTACCGGGCGACCTTCGATCAGGGATGTGATCGCATTCCCCAAGGCCGCGTCCGGGTACGACCCGCTGACCGGGGCGCCGACGCCGATCACCGCGGCGCAGCGCAAGGAGGCCGGCGTGGACGTGGTCGTGGCCCCGGCCGCGCCCGTCCCACCGCCGATCAAGGTGGCACACGACTCGACCTGACCGGTGCGTCCGGCCAGCGCGGCTAGACCGCGGTCCCGCTGATCAGCTCAGCAGGCGCTTGGTGTCCAGGGACAGGCCGAACGGCTCGGGTAGCTCGAGCGGCTCACCGGCCCGCGCGGTCTGGCTCCGTGCGTACCCGTGTTCGCCCGGCTGGCTGGACCAGATGACCGCGGCCGGATCGGCGAAGCCGTCGATAAGCAAGTAGAGCGGCACCCCGCCTTGTGCGTATGCGCGCGGCTTGGTCACTCGGTCCTGGCGGCGAGTGGACGGAGAGACGACTTCGGCGACAAGCAGCACTCCAGAGGACATCAGTTCGTTGTCGCCGTAGGTCGGCGCGTCCGGCGGCGCGATCATCAGGTCGGGGATCAGCCGCTCCCTCGTCGCGGGGACATGCACTGTGAGGTTCGTGTGGAATTCCCACGAATGCTGGAGTGTGGTTTCGAACAGCTGCTTTATCAACCGGTCGATTGCGACCGAGTGCCGTCGGCTCGCGCTGGGGCTCACGACGATCTGCCCGTCGATAAGCTCGACTCGGTGACCTGGCATGCCTAGGGCGGACGATATCGGTGGGCGCTGACAACGGCTGGCGAGGAATTACGCGGCGCGGCGGCCGGCGGGTACTGTCAAACGCGTGCCCAGAGCTGAACCTGGCCAGTCCGCGAGCTTGTTCGACGCAGCGGGCGAGGAGGCGGCGCGCGCGGTCGCGCCGCTGGCGGTCCGGATGCGCCCGAGGAACCTCGACGAGGTGCTCGGCCAGCCGCACCTGACCGGGCCGGGCTCCCCGCTGCGCAAGCTGGTCGACCACGCGGCGCCGATGTCGGTGTTGCTCTGGGGGCCGCCAGGCACCGGCAAGACCACGCTGGCCTACGTGCTCAGCCGCGTGACCGGCCGCAGGTTCGTCGAGCTCTCCGCGGTGTCCGCCGGAGTCAGCCAGGTCCGGGCCGCGATCGAGGCCGCCCGCTCCGAGCTCGGGCTCACGGGCAAGCAGACGCTGCTGTTTATCGACGAGGTGCACAGGTTCAATAAGGCCCAACAGGACGCGCTGCTGCCTGCCGTCGAGAACAGGTGGGTGTCGTTCATCGGGGCGACCACGGAGAATCCCTCGTTCTCCGTGGTGGGTCCGCTCCTTTCCCGGTCGCTGCTGCTGACCTTGCGATCCCTCGACGACGATGACATGCGGGCGGTGATCGGCCGGGCGCTCGCCGACGAGCGCGGGCTCGGCGGAGCGGTGACGCTGGCCGACGACGCGGCCGAGCACCTGCTGCGGCTGGCCGGCGGCGACGCCAGGCGGGCGCTGACCTACCTGGAAGCCGCCGCGCTCGGGTTGCCGCCCGGAGGCACCATCGACGCGGCGGCGCTGGAACGCGCCGTCGATCGCGTCGCCGTGCGCTACGACCGGGCCGGCGACCAGCACTACGACGTGATCAGCGCGTTCATCAAGAGCATCAGGGGCAGCGACGTCGACGCGGCACTGCACTACCTGGCGCTGATGATCGAGGCCGGGGAGGATCCCAGGTTCATCGCGAGACGGCTGATCGTGCACGCGAGCGAGGACGTCGGGATGGCCGATCCGGTCGCGCTCACCGTCGCGGTCGCTGCGGCGCAGGCGGTGGAGTTCGTCGGGCTGCCAGAGGCGCGGCTCAACCTGGCCCAGGCAGTCATACACCTGTCCCTGGCGCCTAAGTCCAACTCGGTAGCCAGGGCGATCATCGCCGCGACCCAGGACGTCGCGGCCGGCCGGTCCGGCGCGGTTCCCGCGCACCTGCGTGACGCGAGTTACCGCGGGGCGGCCAGGCTCGGTCATGGTGCGGGGTACCTGTATCCGCACGACTACGCCGAGGGCATCGTCAGGCAGGCCTACCTGCCCGAGGCCGTCGCGGGCAGGCGGTACTACGATCCGACGCGGCATGGGGCAGAGGGCAGGTTCGCCGACCGGGTCGAGCGGATCAGGTCGGTGCTCGATGGCGCCGACCCTGCGGGGCGGCCCCGCGAGGCTGGCGAGGCCGACGGCCCGGCTGCCGGGACATCCGGCTGACCGAGCGATCCGGCTGACCGAGCGATCCGGCTGCCCGAGCCATCCGGCCGTGCAGGCGATAGGGTCAGCGCAGTGATTGCGCCAAGGGCCGGAAGGGGACCGACAGACCTATGAGCGCCGGACAGCTCGCCGCGCTGATCGCGGCCGGCTTCTTCGCAGTGGGGGTGTGCGCGTGCGTCTACGTGCTGGCGAGGTTCGCTCGGCTGATCTCGGCCGCGACGGCCGTGCTGACCGGCTACCGGCAGGGCGCGGAGGACCTGTTGCGCCGGGCGAACGCGGCCGTGGACCGGGCTGACGAGCAACTCGCCCGTACCGGCGCGCTGGCCGACAGCGTCGAGCAGGTATCGGCGAGCATGTCTGACCTTTCCGAGCAGGTCTCGGCGGTCGCAGGCACGGCGCGGCTGATCGCGGCCGGCCTTGGCACGCCCGCGCTGCGGGTGGCCGCCGCCGGGCACGGGGTCAGGCACGCCCTGGCCATCCGCCGGTCGCGGCGGATGGCCGAGCTCGCCGGCAGCGGCGGGGCGCGGCGATGACGCGCAGGCTGAGGTGGCTGGCAATCGGCGCCGTGATCGGGATAGTCGGCTACCGCCGGCTGGCTCGCGCCGGGAGCACGCGGTTTCCTGGGATGCTTCAGATACCCGCGTTCCTGCGCGACGTTCGCGCCGGAATGACCGAGTACGAGCGCCGGCAGCAGGGTGATACAGGTCGCCACCCTGGCCGGCCGGCGAGCCAGGGGCGTACCGGTGCGCTGCCCCCCGGCCGCAACCGCTTAAAGGCAGGCCACTGATGGAGTCCGCAGAGATAGCACGTCGTTTCCTTGGCTACTTCTCCGAGCGAGGGCACACCGTCGTGCCCTCGGCGAGCCTGGTTGCCAACGATCCCACCCTGCTGCTTGTCAACGCCGGGATGGTCCCGTTCAAGCCGTACTTCCTCGGCCAGCTCGTCGCGCCCTACCCGCGGGCGGTCAGCGTGCAGAAGTGCGTGCGGACGCCGGACATCGACGAGGTCGGCAAGACGACCAGGCACGCGACCTTCTTCCAGATGCTCGGCAACTTCTCGTTCGGCGACTACTTCAAGGAGCAGGCGATCCCGCTGGCGTGGGAACTGCTGACCAGGCCGCAGTCAGATGGCGGCTTCGGCTTCGGCGAGGGCAGGCTCTGGGCCACCGTCTACACCGATGACCACGAGGCGCTGCGCATCTGGCGTGACGAGGTGGGCCTGCCAGCCGACCGGATCCAGCGCCGCGGCCTGGCCGACAACTACTGGCACATGGGCGTGCCAGGCCCGGGCGGCCCATGCTCGGAGATTTACTACGACCGGGGCCCTGAGCACGGCAAGGAAGGCGGCCCGGAGGCTGATGAGGATCGCTACCTGGAGGTCTGGAACCTGGTCTTCATGCAGTATCAGCTCAGCGCCGTCAGGAGCAAGGTCGACTTCGATGCGCAAGGGGAGCTGCCGTCGCGCAACATCGACACCGGCATGGGCCTGGAACGCATGGCGGCGCTGCTGCAGGGCGTGGACAACATCTACGAAGTCGACACGACGAGGAAGGTGCTCGATCGGGCGGCCGAGCTGACCGGGCAGAAATACGGGCGCGACCACCGCTCCGATGTCGCGCTCCGGGTGGTCGCCGATCACGTCCGGGCCGCGGTGATGCTGGTGGCGGACGGCGTCATCCCGTCCAACGAGGGCCGCGGCTACGTGCTGCGCCGGATCGTCCGGCGCAGCGTCAGGGACCTGCGGTTGCTCGCTGGCGCCCAGCGCGGCGGCGACGGGAACCATGGTGGCCTGGGCGAGCGCTACCTGAACGAGCTCGCGAGCGTCGCGATCAGGGCGCTTGGCGACCAGTACCCGGACTTGATCAGGGACGCGCCGAACATACACACGGTGCTCGACGCCGAGGAGGGCGCGTTCCTCGGCACGCTGCGCACGGGAACGGCCATCTTCGACGCCGCGGCGGAAGAGGCCGCCCGCCGGCGCAAGCGGACGATCAGCGGGGCGCAGGCGTTCCAGCTGCACGACACGTACGGGTTCCCGATCGACCTGACCCTGGAGATGGCTGCCGAGCAGGGGCTGACCGTTGACGAGGGCGAGTTCCGGCGGCTGATGGCCGAGCAGCGGCAGCGGGCGAAGGACGACGCCGCGGCGAAGAAGACCGGCAACGTGGATATCTCGGTCTTCGCGCAGTTCCTCGAGCGATCCGGAAAGGTGATCTTCACCGGGTATGACGAGGTCGAGTCCGCCGGGACGGTCATCGGGCTGCTCGCAGGCGGTGCGAGCGTGCCTGCCGCGGGGACGGGCGCCGAGGTGGACGTGGTGCTTGACCGGACGCCGTGCTACGCCGAGGGCGGCGGGCAGCTAGCCGACACCGGCTACCTGCGGGTCGACCGTAGCGGCGCAGGCGATGCCGCCGTGGTCGAGGTGCTCGACGTGCAGGCGCCCGTGCCTGGCCTGATCGTGCACAGGTGCCGGGTGCGGGCGGGTGAGATCACGGTAGGTGACGTAGCCCGCGTCGAGGTCGACGTCGAGCGGCGCAGGGCGATATCCCGTTCGCACACGGCGACCCATCTCGTGCACCGAGCGTTCCGCGGCGCGCTTGGTGAGTCCGCCGCACAGGCCGGGTCCGCGAACTCCCCAGGCCGGCTCAGGTTCGACTTCACCGCTGCGGGCCCCGTGTCGGCGCCGGTTCTCGCCGAGGTGGAGGACGAGGTCAACGACGTGCTGATGCGCGATCTTGACGTCAGGGCGTTCTACACCTCGATCGGAGCGGCGCGGGAGCTCGGAGCGCTCGCGCTCTTCGGCGAGAAGTACGGCGAGGAGGTTCGGGTCGTCGAGGTAGGCAGCTACTCCCGCGAGCTTTGCGGCGGAACGCACGTCGAGAAGTCGGGTCAGCTCGGCCTGGTCAAGATCCTCGGCGAGTCCTCGATCGGATCGGGCGTCCGGCGGGTGGACGCCCTGGTGGGAATCGACGCGTTCAGGTTCCTGGCGCGGGAGAGCTTGCTCGTCAGCAATCTTGCCGAGCAGCTCAAGGCGCCAAGGGCGGATCTAGCCGAGCGCATCGCCGCCCTGGTCACCAGGCTCCGCGAGGCCGAGCGAGAGCTGCGAAGGGCACAGGAGGCGCGGCTGGCGGACGACGCCGCCAGGCTGGCCAGGGAGGCGGCCGACGTGAATGGCGTGGCCTACGTGACCCATCGCGTGCCCGATGGGATGTCGGCCGACGGCATCAGGAACCTGGCGCTCGACGTCCGTGGCCGGCTGCCCGCCGATCATGCGGCCGTGGTAGTGACTGCTGGCATCCCGGCGGATCGCCCGGCCGTCGTCGTCGCGGTGAACGACACCGCCCGTGCGCGCGGCATCGCGGCAGGTGCGCTGGTCCGCACCGCTACCGGGGTCCTGGGTGGCCGTGGCGGCGGTCGCGACGACATCGCACAGGGCGGCGGTGCCGCGCTCGGCGATAACGCGGGCCCGGCGCTAGCCGACGCGTTTGAGGCGGTTCGGGTTGTTATTGACGGCATCAGTCGATGAAGTAGCGTAACGTGAAGCCGTGCTGTCGCCAGGTTGTGTCAGTTCCGAGACCAAACGGCCGGAGGGGGACGGTGCGTTGAGGTCAGGCGTCAGGTTGGCAGTTGACGTCGGCTCCGTTCGGATCGGCGTGGCTAGCTGTGACCCCGACGGCGTGCTCGCGAGCCCGCTCGCGACGGTACGGCGCGGCAGCGGAGACGTTTCCGAGATTGCGCGGCTGGCGGCCGAGCGCGGGGCGATCGAGATCGTGGTGGGACTGCCCACCAGCCTGTCTGGCCGGGATGGCCAGGCCGCCGCGCTGGCACGTGGCTTCGCTGGCCGGCTCGCAGCCGCGGTCGGCCCTATTCCGGTCAGGCTCGTGGACGAGCGGTTCACGACCGTGCTCGCCGACGCCGCGCTCGCGCGAGGCGGGCGCTCGTCACGCGAGCGCCGGGCTGTGATCGACCAGGCCGCGGCCGCCACCTTGCTACAGGGGGTGCTCGACGCCGAGAGGCGTACCGGTAGCCCAGTCGGCGAGCTCGCTTGCCCTGGCACTGACAGGGCGGTGACCGATGACCGACGGTAGCGGCGACTGGATATATCGCGGCCGCTTCGGCGCTGGCGACCATGGCGCTGGCGATTATGGTGCCGACGACGCGCATCCCGACGATGACTACTACTCCGGCACCTACGCTGGCACCGGGCAAGCTGAGGCGCCCGACTACGACCCTGAGGGCCTGGCCCGCGGCTGGACGGGCGAATTTGATCGGCCGGGCTACGACCAGCCCGGGCCGGCCGAGCGGTCCGCGGACCCGTACTACCAGCCCCGGCCCGGTGATTCCGGTCGTTACGGTCAGCCGAGCGGGTACGGCGCCGAGTCCGGCGGGCCAGGCGAGACGGGCGGGTACGGCCGTTCCCCCGGCTACGGTGATTCTGGCGGATTCGGCTCGTCCGGCGGCTATGGCCGGTACGGCCAGTCGCCAGACGACGACCTGGGCGGCTACGGCGGCGGGCCGGGCGGCCCGGACTCGTACCTGGCCGGCTCGTCCCACCCTGACGCGCCGTACCGGCACGGGGACACGTTCGGCCAGGGCGGCTACGACGCCAGCGGGTCGTTCGACCGATATGGTCGCGACCCGTACGGTGATGGCTCGTATGGGAACCACGACTCATATCAGCCCGATCCCGACAGTACGTCGGCCTATGAGTGGCCTGGGCAGGGCTCGGGCGATCCCTCGCCAGCGCCGCAGTGGCACAGGCGCGCGCTGACGGCTGGCAGCGCAGACGGTTACGGTGACACCGGGTCGTTCGGGCGGGCGGATAGCGGGACCTTCGGGCGGGCGGACAGCGGGTCGTTCGGGCGGGCGGACAGCGGGTCGTTCGGAGATACCGGGTCGTCCGGGCGGCCAGGCACTGGCTCACTTCGCCGCGACGACGTCGGCCGTGGCCAGGCCTCCCCGCCAGCACGCGCCTCGCTGCCGCCAGGCTCCGACGGCTACGGGCAGTGGCACTCGGATCCGGTGGACCACGCTGGCTGGGACGATGACGGCGACCACGAGGATTCCGGCGATGACGACTGGGCCGACGGCGGCGCGGGTGACGATGGCCCGGTATCGCGCATCTTCGACCGCGGCGGCCGGGATGGCGACGAGCTCGACGGCGCCGGGCGCCGGGGCCGGTCGGCACGCCGGCCCCGGCGGCGGCGAGGCAGGTTCGCGTCGGTGGCCGCTATTCTCGCCGTGGTCCTCGTCGTTGGTGCGGGGGGGTTCTTCGGCTATAAGTACGTAAATAGCTGGATAACCAAGCGCTACGGCGACTACTCGGGCGATGGTTACGGCACGGTGCGCGTGACGGTGACGCCAGGCTCGTCGCTGACGGGCCTCGGGCCCACGCTGCTCAGCGACGGCGTGATCGAGGCGCTGCGCCCGTACGACACGGCGGCGGGTGCCGCCCCGAACGCCGCGAGCCTGCAGCCCGGCGTGTACAAGCTGCACCACGACATGAACTCGAAACTGGTCGTGGCGGCGCTGCTCAGCGCCAAGGACCGGGTCAACGACGAGATCAGGATCACCGAAGGCTGGCGCGCCAGCCAGATCGTCGCCGCGCTGGCCAAGCAGACCGGCATCGCGGCGAGCAAGTTCACCCAGATCATCGACCATCCGCCCGCCGCACTGGGGCTGCCGAAGTGGGCGCCGGCGGGCAGGTCCGCCGAGGGCTTCCTGTTCCCCGACACCTACACGCTGCTGCCGCACATGAGCGCGCTCGCGATCCTGCAGATGATGGTGCAGGACTTCAACCAGCGAATCGCCAGCTTGCGCCTGCCGGTCGTGGCGCGGCAGAAATCAGCGACTCCTTACCAGATCCTGATAGCCGCGAGCCTGATCCAGGCCGAGGCGGGCAGCACGTCCGACTTCGGGAAGATTTCCCGCGTGATCTGGAACCGGATCCAGCTGCACATGAAGCTGGATTTCGACAGCACCGTCTTCTACGCGATGGGCACGTACGGCACGTACCTGAAGACCGTGGCGCAGGAGAACTACCCGTCAAAGTACAACACCTACAAGTACTTCGGCCTGCCACCTGGTCCGATCGGCAGCCCGAGCCTGGCTGCCATCGAGGCCGCGCTGCACGCGCCGAAGGGGTCGGAGTTGTATTTCGTCACCGACATCAAGCGCAGGCCGTACAAGACGTACTTCACATCCAGTTATTCGCAATTCTTGCAGTGGAAGCAGGAGTTTGAGGGGTGAGCCCGGCCGATGGCCGCCGGATTCGCGCCGCGGTGCTCGGCTCGCCGGTCGGGCATTCGCTGTCCCCGGTCTTGCACAACGCCGCGTACGCTGCGCTCGGGCTGACCTGGTGGCGCTACGAGGCCATCGAGTGCGATGAGTCGGGCCTGCCCGCGTTCCTCGACCGGTGCGGCCCCGACTGGGCCGGCCTGTCGCTGACCATGCCGCTGAAGCGGGCGGTGCTGCCATTGCTCGACCGGGCTGAGCCGCTTGTCACCGAGGTGGGCGGCGCCAACACGGTGCTGCTTGCCGCCGAGCAGCGGCTCGGCTACAACACCGACGTGCCCGGCATGGTCCGGGCGCTACGCGCGCACGACCCGTCGGCCGGCCGGCCCGCCCGGCCGGCAGGCCCGGCGCTCATCATCGGTGGCGGTGCCACGGCGTGCGCCGCGCTCGCGGCACTTCGTGCTCTCGGCGAGGAGTCGGCGACTGTGCTCGTCCGCGACCTGCGGCGCACCGGGGAACTGCGCGCGTCCGCGGACAGGCTCGCCATGTCGGTAGAAGTCCGGCTGCTCGAGCCAGGCTCATCCGCCGGGTCAGGCTCATCCGCCGGGCGAACCGCATCCGCGCGGCAAGGCTCATCCGCTGGCCTGGATGCGTTTGCCGGCCACCGCTTGATCATTTCAACGATCCCGGCTGGCGCTGCCGACTTTGTCGCTGACGTGATCGGCGGACTGGTCCCCGTTCCTGAGTTCGTATTCGACGTTGTCTATCACCCATGGCCGACGCCGCTGGCGCAAGCCGCGACGAGGGCAGGCGCGGTCGTGGTCGGCGGGTTCGACCTGCTATTGCGCCAGGCCGCGCTCCAGGTTGAGCTGATGACAGGCCGGCCAGCACCAGTGGACGAAATGCGAGCGGCTGGCTTGCGCGAGCTGAGACGCTGATCTGGAAGCCCGAACCGACCACGGCCTGACTTACGCGCTACGACATCGGGCCGGCGATTCACCGGACCGGCCAGATGCGCTACTCTTAATCAGAGAACTCATGGCCAGGCGCCTAGCGCCGGGTCGTAAGCGGAGGACCACCTCGGCCACCTCCCACCTAGCCAGCGAAGCGGCGCCCAGATGGCGCGGTACCGCTGACGGGTAACAATCCGGACAGTCCGATCCGGCCGGCGGCGTTGCCGGTCGCGGGTCCCGGAGGCTGGTCGGCCCTCGGGCTGGCCGGCTAAGGCCGGACGCTTGGCGATGGCGCGCATTCGCGGGTCCGCCGCCAGGTGTCGCGTGGCGGACGTGGCGCGGGCTACGGTCAGCGCGGCGCTCGTCGTGTATGGGTGGCCCCGCATGTACGCCGTGCGGGGCTTCTTGTTTCAGCGGCGAGCAGGATGAAGTGCCTGAAGCCGGGATTGGCCCGACGTCAGGAGGCGAAGTGGCGCAGGAGGTCACATCAGCACCGAACCTCGAATCAACGACCGCATCAGGGTGCCCGAAGTGCGGCTTGTCGGCCCGTCAGGAGAGCAGATCGGGATCGTCTCGATAACCGAGGCGCTCCGGCTGGCTCAGGAGTCAGACCTCGACCTGGTAGAGGTCGCGCCGACGGCGCGACCGCCGGTCTGCAAGCTGATGGACTATGGCAAGTTCAAGTACGAGTCGGCCCTCAAGGCGAGGGAATCGCGCAAGAACCAAGCTCAGACGGTCATCAAGGAGATAAAGATCCGGCCGAAGATCGACCCGCACGATTACGGCACCAAGAAGGGCCACGTCGAGCGGTTCCTGCGGCAGGGCGACAAGGTCAAGGTGACGATCATGTTCAGGGGCCGCGAGCAGTCAAGGCCTGAGCTCGGCGCCAGGCTACTGCAGCAACTGGCCGTGGACGTCGAGGAGCTTGGCTTCGTGGAGTCCCAGCCCAAGCTCGATGGCCGGAACATGATCATGGTTATCGGCCCGCACCGCAAGAAGGCCGAGGCGAAGGCCCCGGTTCGGGCGTCGGATCACCGCGCGAGCGCGAGGGCGGCGGCGCCCTCCCGGCCGAGCGGCCAGGACGCCGCGCGGTCGGCCTTGGTGTCGGGCTTCCTCTTGTGCGGCCCGATGACCATGATCATGTTGCGGCCGTCCTGCTTCGGCTGGGACTCGACGAAGCCGAGTTCCTCGACGTCGCCGGCCAGGCGCTGCAGCAGGCGGTAGCCGAGATCCGGCCGGGACTGCTCCCGTCCGCGGAACATGATGGTCACCTTGACCTTGTCCCCCTGCCGCAGGAACCGCTCGACGTGGCCCTTCTTGGTGCCGTAGTCGTGCGGGTCGATCTTCGGCCGGAGCTTGATCTCCTTGATGACGGTCTGCGCCTGATGCTTGCGGGACTCCCGCGCCTTGAGCGCCGACTCGTACTTGAACTTCCCGTAGTCCATGAGCTTGCAGACCGGCGGGCGTGCCGTGGGCGCGACCTCGACTAGGTCCAGATCGGCCTCTTGGGCCAGCCGCAGCGCGTCGTTGATGGCGACGATGCCGACCTGCTCGCCGTTCGGCCCGACAAGCCGCACTTCTGGTACGCGGATACGTTCGTTGATACGGGGCTCAGTGCTGATGTGACCTCCTGTGTCACTCTCGCCGCCGCGGGACCTCCCCGCGTGCGGGCGGTGACGGCGAGCGGAGCCGGAATGCTAAAGCCCCGCAGCGCATGCATGCGGGGCCACTCTGACGTGACGCTCCCACCCCCAGGCTACGCCCGAGGTGACGCCACGCAACGCCCGTAGCCCGCCGCGGCTCACGCGCGACGGCATCGGTGCGCCGGCCGGACCGGCGGGCCTGAGGTCGCCGGCCGATACCCGCCAGCGGTGAGCTGGCCAGGTGGGAGGTGGCCGAGGTGGTCCTCCGCTTGCATGTCCGGCACGCCGTGCGCCGGACTCGTCGTCTGCAAAGAGTAACGCATAACCGTCCCGTTGTAATCCGGGCCCTCGGGCGGCCGGAGCGCTGGCCTCACCCGGCGCCCGCGCCGCCCTCCGCCCGCCGGCGCAGCTCGGCCTGGCCGGCCCG
>JASIBM010000149.1 GCA_030045175.1 Streptosporangiaceae bacterium
CGGGCCGGCCGCCGCGCGGGCCGACCTGTTCGCCGGCCGGCCGTGGGTGATCTGCCCGGCCGACGAGACCTCGCCGCGCTGCGTCGCTGTCGTCACGAACCTGGCGCTCGCGTGCGGCGCCCGCCCGGTGCGGATGCCCGCGGGCCTGCACGACCAGTGGGTGGCGCTCGTCTCGCACGCGCCGCACGTGCTGGCCGCGGCGATGGCCGCCCAGTGCGGGGCAGCACCGCCGGGCGCGCTGGCGCTGGCCGGCCCCGGACTGCGGGACGTGACCAGGATCGCCGCGGGCGACGCCGCCTTGTGGACGGAGATCCTGACGGCAAACGCGGGGCCGGTCAGCGACGTGCTGCTCGCGATCGCCGACTGCCTCGGTGACGCCGCGCGGGCGCTGGCCAGGGCGCGGCCCGGTGCGAGCGGCAGTCAGCCTGTCAGGCGGCTCACCGCGATTCTCGAGGCTGGCCAAGAGGGCGTGGCCGCCATCCCGGGCAAGCGCGGCGGGCCCGCCCCGAGCTACGCCGTCGTGCAGGCGGTCATCGGCGACCGGCCCGGCGAGCTGGCCAGGGTCTTTACCGCAGCAGGTGCGGCCGGCGTCAACATCGAAGACGTCAGGATCGAGCACTCACCAGGCCTGCCGGTCGGCGTCGTGGAGCTGTCGGTCCGCCCCGAGGCCGCGGCCGGCCTGTCGGCGGCGCTGGCGGCGGCCGGCTGGCCGGTAGCATCGCCAGCGTGACAAATTCGGCTGCGGTAGCCCGGTCGGCCAGCGCCGGCCCCCCACGCGCCCGCGAGGAGCTAGCAGACCACGTGCGCCGGCCCGTCGTTATCGCGGTGGACGGCCCGTCAGGTTCGGGCAAGTCAAGCGCCGCGCGCGGCGCGGCGAACGCGCTGGGCTTGCGCTATCTGGACACGGGTGCCATGTACCGCGCGGTGACCTGGTGGATGCTCAAGCACGGCATCGACCTGGCGGACGCATCGGCCGTGGCAAGCCACGCCCGCCTCATTCGACTTGAACTCAGCACCGACCCGGCCTGTCAGCGCGTGCTCGTCGACGGCATCGACGTGACCGCCGAGATCAGGAGCCCGCTGGTCACCGGCGCCGTGAGCCAGGTCGCCGCGATTGCGGCCGTGCGCGGCCACCTGATCGCGATGCAGCAGGCGATCATCGCGGCCGCCGCCGAGACGGCGGGCGGGATCGTCGCCGAGGGACGCGATATCGGCACCGTGGTCGCCCCCGACGCGGCCGTGAAGGTCTTCCTGACGGCGAGCGAGCAGGCCAGGGCTGAGCGCCGGGCCGCGCAGCTATCCGGCCGAGATGGCTCGCCGTCGGCGGATAGCACCAGGCGGGACCAGGCGCGGCGGGATCGTCACGACGCGCCGCAGAGTCAGCCGGCCGCGGACGCGATCGAGATCGACGGCACCGACATTGGCCTCGACGAGGTGATCGCCCGCGTAGTCGCGTTGGCCGGGTCGAGACGGGCGGGTGCTTGATGCGGCGGGAGAGCACAGCCGGCCAGGCGGAGCCGGGCGATGGCGCCGAAGAACCGCTGCCGCCCGTTGTCGCTGTCGTCGGCAGGCCCAACGTTGGCAAGTCGACGCTGGTCAACCGGATACTCGGCAGCCGCCAGGCGGTCGTTGCCGACGTGCCTGGCGTCACCAGGGACCGGGTCGCATACGACGCGACGTGGCGGGGTAGGGCGTTCACGCTCGTGGACACCGGCGGCTGGGAGCCGTCCGTCGAGGGCGCGCCCGTGCTCGCCGCCCGGGTCGCGGCGCAAGCGCGGGTGGCTGTCGACGCTGCCGACGCCGTGCTGTTCGTGACCGACGCCGTGGTCGGCGTCACCGACGCCGACGCCGCGGTCGCCGCCGTGCTGCGCCGGTCCCGTAAGCCGGTCGTGCTCGCAGCCAACAAGGTCGACGACGCGCCAGCCGAGGCGGGCGCCCACTCGCTATGGTCACTCGGGCTCGGCGAGCCGCGCCCGGTCAGCGCGCTGCACGGGCGCGGCAGCGGCGACCTACTCGATGCCGTGCTCGACGCGCTGCCGCCCGCGCCCGGTGAGTCATTCGGCGCCGAAGGCGGCCCCCGCCGGGTCGCCTTGATCGGCCGGCCGAACGTCGGCAAGTCCAGCCTGCTCAACAAGCTGGCCGGGCAGGAGCGCGTGCTCGTGGACGCGGTGGCAGGCACCACGCGCGACCCGGTGGACGAGCTGATCGAGCTGGGCGGCAAGACGTGGCGGTTCGTTGACACCGCCGGAATCAGGCGGCGCGTGCGCGAGGCGCAGGGCGCCGACTACTTCGCCGCCCTGCGGACCGAGCGGGCGCTCGACCGCGCCGAGGTCGCGGTCGTGCTGATAGACGCGAGCGAGCCGCTCGCCGAGCAAGACCTGCGGATCGTGTCGATGGTGATCGAGGCCGGCCGCGCGCTGGTGATCGCTTACAACAAGTGGGACCTCGTTGACGAGGAGCGCAGGCACCACCTCGACCAGGAAATCGACAGGCAGCTGCACACCGCGCGGTGGGCGCCGAGGGTGAACATCTCCGCGGCGACCGGCTGGCACGCCGACCGGCTGGTGCCGGCCCTGACGACCGCGCTTGACGGATGGCAGACCCGGGTCCCGACCGGCCAGCTCAACGCCTGGCTCTCGGCGCTGATCGCGGCGACGCCGCCGCCGGTTCGCGGCGGCAGGCAGCCGAAGATAATGTTCGCGACCCAGGCGGGGGTCTGCCCGCCCGCCTTCGTGTTGTTCACGACTGGCTTCCTGGAGGCCAGCTACCGGCGGTTCATCGAGCGGCGGCTGCGCGAGGAATTCGGCTTCGCCGGCTCGCCCGTGCGCGTGACGATGCGAATGCGGGACAAGCGGTCTACCAGCCGTGGCGGCCGAACCGCGCAGCGTCACTAAGCAGCTCACTAAGAACTGAGCTAAGGCCATTTCGCCCCAAGTCCTGACGACAGCGGGGGGCCCTTACTGCTGCCCTGACGACAATAAGGGCCCCACGTTGCTGTCCGGCGCGGGCGATCGGATGGGGCAAAAAGGGCTATTTTGGCCAGCGTTTCGGTGCCTGGCGCGGCCGCTGGTCATGTGAATAGGCTTCGGTCGTGGATTTCGAGATGCCGGCGGACCTGGCTGCCTATCTGGGCGAGCTCGACGAGTTCATCGACCGCGAGATCCGCCCGCTCGAGCAGGCCGACGACAACATCAGGTTTTTCGATCACAGGCGCGAGGACGCCAGGACCGACTGGGACCGTGGTGGCTTGCCGAACCGCGAGTGGGAGGCGCTGCTGCGCGAGGCAGTGCGCCGAGCCGACGCCGCCGGCCACTACAGGTACGCCTTCCCAGCTAGGTACGGTGGCCGGGACGGGACCAACCTCGGCATGGCGGTGATCCGCGAGCACCTGGCCAGCAAGGGCCTCGGGCTGCACTGCGACCTCCAGAACGAGCACATGATCGTCGGCAACAACGTCGGTCTGCTGCTGATGATCGAATACGGCACGGCCGGCCAGCAGGCCGACTGGATCGAGGACCTGGCCGCTGGCCGGCGCGGGTTCGCCTTCGCGATCACCGAGCCCGAGCACGGCTCGGACGCCACCTTCATGCAGACGACGGCGGTGCGTGACGGCGAGCACTGGGTGATCAGCGGGGAGAAGACGTGGAACACCGGGGTGCACGCTGCCTCGCACGACCTGATCTTCGCCCGGACCAGCGGAGAGCC